>JBHHVG010000301.1:0-4616 GCA_046754165.1 Myxococcota bacterium | reverse complement strand
GATCTGCAGGTCCGTCAGCCCGCACGCGTTGAGGGACTCGATCAGGCCGCGCGTGAGTCTGAGCCCGTTGGTGATCATGCCGCAGCGCCGGATGCCGAGGCTACGCATCTCCCGGATCAGAACCGCGAGATCCGGGTGCAGGGTCGGCTCGCCCCCCGTGAGGCAGACTGCCCAGCAACGCAGGGAGTGGAGCTTCTCGATGCGTTCGAGCAGCACGTCGGTGGGAACCGGATCGGAGACCTTGTCGAACTCCGAACAGTACCCGCAATCCAGGTTGCAACGCCGGGTGACGACCACCTGAGCGAGGAACGGGCCGTAGCGCAGCCACTGGAGCGGCGTGAGGCGTTTCTGCGGCCCGTTCGAGGGGATCCTGGAGCTCGTTGGTGAGGACGGCACGGGCAGCTATCCTATCAGCAACGTGTCCGCGATCCCGCCCACCGCCATCATCGTAGCGGCCGGCAAGAGCAGCCGACTTCCCCACCCCGACGGAGTGCCCAAGCCGCTGCGGCCGATAGCGGGAGTTCCCCTGGTGGCGCGCATCATGCACGCCGCTGCCGAGGCGGGCCTGCGCCACTTCGTCGTGGTCATCGGCTGGGAAGCCGATCGCATGCGCCGCCAGCTTCCCGCCCTCGTGCCCCCCGGGAGCGGGCTAACGCTGGTGGACAACGACCGCTTCGACGAACCCAACGGCATCTCGCTTCGCCTCGGCGCAGAGCGGGTCGGTGGGCCGCTCGTCCTGTTGATGGCGGACCACCTCTTCTCTCCCGATCGCCTGGCGAGGGCCCGCCACCGGGGCGCGGCCAACCTGCTCGTGGTCGAACGCCGGGAGTCGTTCACTGGCGACCTCGACGACGCCACCAGGGTCCTGGTCCGGGACGGGAAGGTGGCCGCCATCGGCAAGGGTCTCGCCGAGTACGACGCGATCGACACCGGCATGTTCGTGCTCGACGCGCCCGCGATCGTGCGTGCGCTGGATCGGGCCGGGCCCGGTCCGAGCATCTCCGACGGCATGCGCGCCCTGGCCGCGGATGGAGCGCTCGCGGCCTTCGACCCCGGCGCGGGCTGGTGGATCGACGTCGACACCCCCTCGGACGTCGCGGCGGCAGAGCGCGCTCTCTACCGCTCCCTGCGCAAGCCCACCGACGGCCTCCTGGCCCGCCTCGTCAACCGCCGCGTCAGTCTCTGCGTCTCCACGAGGATCTGGCGGCTGGGCGTCACCCCCAACATGATGACCGCGGCCACGCTCCTCCTGGGCCTCGCTGCCGGCTTCGCCTTCGCCCAGGGGGCCGGGCCGGGCTGGGGGCTGCTCGGAGCGGCGCTGTTCCAGCTCCAGTCGGTCCTCGACGGTGCCGACGGCGAGCTCGCCCGTCTTCTCCTCAAGGAGAGCCGCTTCGGTCACTGGCTCGATCTGGCCGCCGACAACCTGACGCACATGGCCGTCTTCGCCGGAATCGCGGCAGGCCAGGCAGCGGGAGCCGTTCCCGGGCCCTGGGCGGCGCTGGGGACCGCGGCGGTCCTCGGGGTCGGCGCGAGCTTCGCGGCGCTGGCTCCCCTCCTGCCGTCGCCGCGGTCCGGAGGCGCATCACGACACCCCGGCGGAGCGCTCGGGCGCCTGGTCGACGGACTCAGCCGGCGCGACTTCACCTACCTCCTTTTCCCCCTTGCCGCGCTGGGCTGGCTCGGCTGGTTTCTGTGGGCGGCGGCGATCGGCACATGGGTCTACGCGCTCGCTGTCGTGGGTTTGCGTCTGCGGAACCGCCGCGCCGAAGTATGATCCGCGTCCTGGTCGGGCGGGACGCCTGCATCCTTTCGCACCGAGATTCGTAGGACCCAGCCACCGTGAGACGAACATGATTCGCTCCCTCTTCATCACCGGGCTCGCCTTCGCGCTCGTCACCGGCGTCGCGCTGGCGCTGCTGACCGGGTGCATCTCCCCCGGCGCGACCGAGCTCCCGCCGGTCGAGGCGGGTGTCATGGCAGCCGCGACGGAGGGAGGGCGACCCGAGGAGGCGACGTACGCCAAGCTGAGCCTCCGGGGCGTGAGGGGCGGCCGGCTCCGCTTCGAGCTGCCGGGCAGCGTGGACGAGGTCGTCGCAATGCTGCTGGATTTCGACCACGCCGCCGGGCACCGCCCCTGGGCGAAGAAGTACCGGATGCTGTCCCGCTCGTCGGAAGGCGTCGTCGCGGAGTGGGCTTTCAACGGCAAGCTGGGCATCGAGCCCACCGTTCGAATCGAGTTCGCGGTCGAGCGTCGGAAGGGTGGCGCTGTCGTGCGGTTCCACCTCACGCGGACCGCGTTCGGCGTGGCTGCCTTCTTCGGCGACTACCGGCTCGCCCCGCTGAAGGGCGAGCCGCGGAAGGTTCAGGTGACCGCTCGCGTCTACATCGACAGCGGTCTGTTGTTCGTCAACGCATCCCACGACGACATCGCGAAGGGCCTGCGCGAGGATGCGCGCCAGATGGCCGAGTGGATGCAGGTCCGGCTGGCAACTAGCAGAGAGAACTGACCCATGCCCATGCTTCGGCCCGCGTGCTCCCTCGCGGCGGGCCTCGTCTTCCCGGTGGTCGTCCTGCAGTCGTGCGGAGTGACCCGGACGCGGGTGGCCCGAACCGCGGGGGCGCAATCACAGGAGAGCAGGCTCACCGCCGCGAGACCGGTAGCGGTCTCGCTCCGACCCTTGCATCCCACCGTGGCGCCGGGAGGCCACGGCTACCTCTTGCTGCGGATTCTCGTGCCCGAGGGGCTCTGGATCGGCGCTGCCGAAGGCGCAGTCCGCTCTCCCGGTCCGACGACGCTGGAGCTCGGCCAGGATCCCTTCATCGAGTTCGGCGAGCCGCGCTGGCCGGAGCCGCGGGTCGCGGGGATCCCGGTGAACCTCGGCACCACTCGTGTCCACTCCGGGCGGATCAAGGTCGTGACTCCGTTCTATGTGTCCGCGACCTGTCCCGAGGGCAAGCGCAAGATCGCGCTGCGGCTCACCTACACGCCCGGGCTGAACGCCGGGCATCTGAGTCCGCACCTGGACGAGCCCTACGAGGCGGAGATCGAGGTGCGCCGGCCGGTAAGAGATGCCGAACACGTTCCCTCGGAGACATCGCCGGAGATGGAGGCTGCTCCTGGCGTGCGTGTCGAACGCGTGGAGCCCCGGCTGCCGCAGCCGCTCGGGAGCATGCTGTTCCAGATCCCCGAGGACTCGTTCCTGGCCGGGGCGCTGCACAGCGTCTGGGAGGACGAGGAGAATCACGACAAGACCGTGCAGGCGCTCGCCATACCTTGGGCGTTCGGAAGCAAGAACAACGGCACCAGCCTCGGCGCCGGGCTGTTCTTCCTGAACACGACGCGCGAGGGCGTCGGAACGAGCGCAGTGAATCTCCGTGCGATCGACAACGAGTACGTCGGGCCGGCGGCCGCGATCGACGTGGTGAGCTGTCCGGGGGCGTTCCACAACTACTGGTTCCAGGCGTTCCATGGCGAGGACAACTACCAGGGCGGGCGCCTGCACGTCGAGAACCTCGCGTTCGTGGACGACAGCTTCGGCTACGAGCTGCAGCTCGACGCCTTCGAGGACGGCCGCTACCGCTTCTTCGGTCTCGGGCCGCGGACGAAGGAGGGGAACGAGACGGCCTACACGAACCAGGAGTTCGGCGGCTGGCTCGATCTCTACTGGAACTTCTCCAGCAACTGGCGCGCCGCTGTCGGTGGGCGGGGGCGCAGGGTCAACGTCCGGGACCCCGCCAGGAGACTCCTGAAGGAACAGCCCTCGACCAGGGCCGTGTTCCCGCAGGCTACCGGGGCGCGGGGCGCCACGGTGGTGGGCGAGCGTGTGAGCCTCGTGTTCGATCGCCGGAACCAGGAGTTCACGCCCAGCCGGGGCACGTTCGCCCGCCTGCGTGCCGAGCTCAACCACATCGTGGATGATGAAGGCGACAACCTGGCGGAGCGCTGGGGACGTTACGAGGTCCTCATACGGCAGTACTTCTCCACTCCGGGAGAGAGGTTCACGCTCGTTCTCAGCAACGTCTGGGTGCTGACGAGCAAGAGGCGCGGCATCCCGTTTTTCGAGCAGTCCACCCTGGGCGGGGCCGATTCGCTGCGGGCATTCGACAGTGGACGGTTCACCGGGCAGAAGTCGGTCCTGGCGAGCGTCGAGCTTCGGGTTCAGGCGCTCCACATGGTCGCGATGGGCATGCCGCTCGACGTGGAGCTCGCTCCCTTCCTCGATGCCGGACAGGTCTTCGAGGATTCGGTACTTCGGGGCAGGTTCAATCTGAACCCCGGCCTGAGCATGCGGGCTCTGAACCGACCCAACATAGGTCTCGTCCTCAACTTCGCATATGGCCAGGACGGTGTGTTGTTCACGGGGGGCGTGAGCCTACCATTCTGACGGATGATCGTGGAGCCGACAGAGAAGTCCGTCCTCGCGCTGGCCATGTCCCTCTGCTTCGTGGCGGCCGCGCCGCTCGCCCAAGACGCGGAGGCCGTCCCCGACGACACGCCCGTCCAGGTCGTAGGGCGTCTCCAGGCAGGGATCGAGTCCATCGCTCGGGAAGCGGGCGCGCTTTCCTACGCGAAGCGCTACGAGATCCTATGCCAGAAGCTGGTGCGGGAGCGCCTG
>JBHHVG010000300.1:0-4659 GCA_046754165.1 Myxococcota bacterium | reverse complement strand
TCGAGGGGCTGCCCGCGACCCGTCTGCAGCCGCTTCCAGTCCGCCAGCAGCGGGGCAAACGCCGCGGTGGTGCCCGCGGTGTCGTAGGCGAGCGCACCGGGAGCAACGACCGGGGGGCGCTCCGGCGAGCCGGCGCGGTGCATCATGC
This sequence comes from Myxococcota bacterium, assembly GCA_046754165.1. GTDB lineage: Bacteria > Myxococcota_A > UBA9160 > UBA9160 > SMWR01 > JAFDEI01. Next base: position 4,511 of record JBHHVG010000300.1, on the reverse strand, counting down.
CCCCCATCGCGAAGCCGATCATGTCGGTTCCGCGATAGCCGCGGTACGGGCCGGTCTGGCCGAAGTCGGTGATGGAGGTGACGACGAGGTTCGGATGGCGCGCGAGCAGCTGCCCGGGGCCCAGGCCTTGCTGGGCCAGGGTGCCCGGCGCGTGAGACTCGACGCAGATATCCGCGCGCGCCAGCAGGGCGTGAAGCGCCTCTCTGCCGTCGTCGGTACCGAGGTCCATCGCGCAGCCGCGCTTGCCGGCGTTGCGCACGGCGAAGTAGAGGCTCGCGTCGGTGCCGGGGACGAACGGCGGCAGACGGCGAGATACCGCGCCTTGCGGGGGTTCCACCCGGATGACGTCGGCGCCCAGGTCTGCAAACAGGCGACCGCAGAGCTCGCCCTTCTCGTCGGCCATGTCCACGACGCGCAAACCCGCTAACGGTCGCATGCGCACTTTCCTCCAGCTGCCACCCGGTCGCGACTCTAGCCAGCGTCGCTGCGCAATCCCGCTCCGGCGGCGGGTTCAGAGAGGAAGCAGCGGCTCGTGCCGAGGCCGATGCGAAAGACCGGAGGCGACTCGCCCGCACAGCGGTCGAACGCGACCGGACAGCGCGGATGGAAGCGGCAACCGCTCGGCGGGTTCGACGGAGAAGGAACATCGCCGCCCACCCGCGCGGCGATGCCGCGCCGCGAGGGATCCGTCGACGGGATCGCCGCCAGCAGACCCTGGGTGTAGGGATGATGCGGCTCTGCGAAGACCGCCTCGGTGGGGCCCTGCTCGACGATCTGGCCGACGTACATCACCGCGATACGCGTCGCCAGATAGCGCACGACGCCGAGGTCGTGGGTGATGAAGAGATACGTGAGGCCCAGCTCGTCCTGGAGGTCTCGCAGGAGGTTCAGGATCTGCGCCTGGATCGAGACGTCGAGGGCCGACGTGGCCTCGTCGCAGATGATGAGACGGGGCTCGACAGCGAGGGCCCGGGCGATGCACAGACGCTGTCGCTGCCCGCCGGAGAACTCGTGTGGGTACCGCAACATCTGGTTCGGGTCGAGCTGGACGCGGCGCATCAAGGCCACCACCCGCTCGGTCCGCTCCGCCTCGTCGGCGCCGATGCCGAAGGACTGCATTCCCTCGGCGATCGCATCCCGGACGCGCATGCGCGGGTCGAGGGAAGCCAACGGGTCCTGGAACACGATCTGGATGTGCCGGCGGTAGCGCCGGAGCTCGCTCGGCTCGAGGGACAGCAGGTCGACGCCGTCGAACCAGATCCGGCCGGCCTGGGCCTGGAGCAGCCCGAGCAAGGAGCGACCCACCGTGGTCTTGCCACAGCCGGACTCTCCCACCAGCGCCAGGGTCTCCCCGGCGGCGATCTCGAAGTCGACGCCGTCCACCGCCCGCACCTGTCCCACGACCCGCTGCAACACGCCAGATCGAATCGGGAACCACGTCCGCAAACCCTCGACCCGCAGCAGGGGTTCGCCAACGGCTGCGGTCATTGCCGCCGCTCCTGGTCGACGACGTGGCAGCGGGTCGCGTGCGTCGGCGACAGCTTCGTCACGCCCGGGACGTCGCCGCGGCAGCGGTCCAGAACGCGTTCGCAGCGCGTCGAGAAGCGGCAGCCCGTGGGCCATTCTCGCGCCGACGGCACGACTCCGGCGATCTCGTGGAGGCGCTCGCTGCGGCGCGCCCTCGACGGCATCGACCGCAGCAGCCCGACGGTGTAGGGGTGATGCGCGTTCGACAGGACCTCGACGCGCTCTCCCTCCTCCACGAGCCTCCCCGCGTACATCACGACGATGCGATCCGCGAGCTCGTTCACGACGCCGAGGTCGTGGGTGATGAGCAGAATTGCCGTGCCGAGCTCGCGCTGGAGCTCGCGCAGCAGCTCCAGGATCTGGGCCTGGATCGTGACGTCGAGCGCGGTGGTGGGCTCGTCGGCAATGAGCAGCCGCGGCCGCATCGCGACGGCCATGGCGATCATCACCCGCTGCTTGAGGCCACCGGAGAGCTGATGCGGATAGGCGTCGAAGCGGCGATCGGGGTCGGGAATACGCACCCGGTCGAACAGCTCGACGGTGCGCCTGCGCGCCGCGGCGGCATCGACGCGCTCGTGCAGCCGGATGGCTTCCACCACCTGGGAGCCCACGGTCTGGACCGGATTCAAGCTGGTCATGGGCTCCTGGAAGATCATCGCCGCCTCGCCGCCGCGGACCTGACGCATCTCGTCGACCGACAATCCGAGCACGTCGCGGCCGCGCAGATCGACGGTGCCCGAATCGACCCGACCGGGCTTTGGGAGCAGGCGCAGCACCGACAGGGCCGTCATCGACTTGCCACAGCCGGACTCGCCCACCAGCGCGAGTACCTCGCCCTCCGCAACCGAGAAGCTCACGCCATCGACGACCGCGAACCGCCCTTCGGGACCGGGAAAGGTCGTGACCACGTTTTCCAGGCGGAGGACGGGCCCGTTCACCGGTTCTCGCCCAGCGTTCGTGGATCGAGAACGTCACGCAAGGCATCCCCGACGAAGTTCACGGCGAGGATCAGCACGAACAGCGCCAGCGACGCGGCGCTCAAGTTCCACCAGATGATGGGATCCCGTGCGAGCTCATCGCGCGCCTGATCGATCATCTGGCCCCAGCTGCCGTCGATTCCGATGCCCAGATAGGACAGGATCGCCTCGGAAAGAACGAGCCCCGAGAACAGCAACACAAAGGTGATCACGACCAGGTGCATCAGGTTGGGCAGGATGTGCCGGAAGATGATGCGCAGCTCGGAGACGCCCAACGCACGCGCGGCCTGCACGTAGTCGAGCTCCCGCAGCTTGAAGGTCTCGCCGCGGACGATGCGGCAGAAGCCCACCCAGCCCGTGACGCCCATGGCGAGACAGACCTGCACCGGCCCCCGCCCGAGCGCCATGATCAGCGCGATCAACAGCAGCAGCGACGGAATCGACGCCAGCGTCGACATGACGAAGAAGACCACGTCGTCTATGCGGCCCCCGAAATACCCGGCGGACACCCCGAACAACAGCGCCAATGGGATCACGATGAGACTGGTGAGGCCGCCGATCAGCAACGCCACCCGCGCACCCTTGAGCGTGAGGTGGAGAACGTCTCGCCCGAGGATGTCGGTTCCGAACAGGTGCGCGCCGGGGTGCCCGAGCGGGCTGCCATCGTAGAACTCGACGTCCGCGAGCGGGACCGAGTAGCTCTTCTCCTGGAAGTCGTGATCGAAGAGCCGGTCGATGAGCGTGCGCGGCTGGTGCAGGGCCAGGGTGCTCCCAGAGCCCGCCACTTCCACCCCGCCGATCCAGGAGACGGATTCGAGCAGGGCCACGCCCACGTACACCGAGATCACCGCCAGGGCGATCGGCCGACGGCGCAACAGGTCGCGGCCGGTATTGCGCCAGAGCTCGTTGCGCCGCAGCGACCACAGCGCCGCCCCGCCCGCCGCGAGCAGTGCGGCGACGATGAGGTTGGACACGATATGCGGCTCCACCTTCTCCCCCCTACTCGAAGCGTACGCGCGGGTCGACGAGCGTGTAAGCGACATCGGTCGCGATCTGCGCCGCGATGAAGAGCAGGGATCCGATGTAGACCATGGCGCGCAGCGTCGAAAAGTCGTTGCCGTGGATGGCGTCGACCATCATCGAACCGAGGCCCGGAATTCCGAAGAACGACTCGAGCAGCAGGGAACCCGTGAAGAGAAACGGGATCGACACCACCACACGCGTCAGGATCGGGATCATCGCGTTGTGGAGCACGTGGCGGGCCATGATCCGGCCGTCGCCGCAGCCCTTCGCCCGGGCCGTGCGCACGTAGTCGCGACCCGTCTCCTCGATGAACACGGTGCGATAGAAGCGCACGCTGCCGCCGAGGCCCTCGGCCAGCCCGACGAGCACCGGGAGGGCCAGGAAGCGGGCGGCGACCTCGGGCGAGAGGTCGAAGCCGGAGATCGGGAACCACCGCAGGACCTTGCCGATCACGTACTGGCCGCCGATGATGTACAGCAGGATCGACACGCTCATCCCGAGCACGCACAACACCACGCCCGTACGGTCGATGTACGTCTCGCGGAAGTACGCGACGAAGAGCGACAACCCGATCCCGAGCGCAAGGCCGAGCACGAAAATGGGCACGGTGAGCATGAGGCTCGGCCCCATTCCCGCGCGAATGCGATCGATGATGGGCGAGTCGTCTGCGTCGCTGCGTCCGAAGTCGAAGGTCAGCATGCGGCGGAAATGCTCGACGAGAAGCGTGTCTCCGGGCGCCGCGGGGTTCCAGATGACCGGCTTGTCGTACCCGTGGTTGACGATCCACTGTTCGAGCACCTCGGGCGGCGCCTTCTCACCGACGGCCCGCAGCGCCATCTCGCTCGGATCGGCGTAGAGGAAGAAGAGCGCGAAGAGCAGCAGCAGCACGCCGAGCACGACCCCGAAGCCGTAGACCGTCCTGCGCACGATGTAGGCGAGCATCACTGTCTCTCCCGCAGGTAGGTGCGGATCCCGGGGATGACG
>JBHHVG010000299.1:0-4662 GCA_046754165.1 Myxococcota bacterium | reverse complement strand
GTCTCGATGTCGCCTTCGATCACCGCCGACTTGTGCAGCACCACCTTCCGATCCGCGATCACGTTTCCGTGGACCCGTCCGCTGATGGCGATGGTCATCGACTTGATCGTCGCCTCGATCTCACCGCTCTCGCCGACGATGAGGGTGTTCTCGCTGGCGATCTCTCCGCTGAACTTGCCGTCGATGCGGACCGTGTCTCGGAACGACAGCTTGCCCTCGAACTCCGAGCCCTGGTCGATGAAGGCGGTCAGCCCCCCCGCGCCGGCAGCCGGCGCGGCGGCGATGGGTCGGGAGTGAGAGTCGAGTTCCGCTTCGCGACCCTTGCCGAACGGAGTAATGGCCATCTGAGAATCCCTCCTTCGCGTGTGTGTTGCGGTAGCCACAAGATCGGCGCCGGCGCTCCCAGACTTGAGAACGACGAGCGATCCGGGGGTTGGCGGCGCAGCTGCCGGGGCGCGATAGGACCGGCGTCACAAAACCGCCGGAAAGCGGGCTAGACTGCCCGCCCGATGGCGACCTCGACGGGCGACCCGCAGCCATTCCTGCACAGAAGCCTCGAGACTGGCCGCATCCACTCTGCGTACCTGCTCTCGGGCGTAGGGGATGAGCCCCGTGAGGCGGCGCTGTGGTTCGTCCGCGGGCTCGTCTGTACCGGACCCGACGCCGGACCCTGTGGGGAATGCGCTGGGTGCATCCGCTCGGCGCCCGGAGAGGCGATCGTCCTCGACGGCACGGGCAAGCGGGGCCCCCTGTTCCGCCACGTCGGCGACCACGCGGACCTGCTCTGGGTCGAGCGCGGGCCCGACGACAGCCGGGTGCGGATCGGCCAGATCCGGGCGGTCCAGAACGCCCTGCGACTCGGGTCATCCGAAGGCGGCCGGCGCGCGGTGGTGATCGCCGACGCCGAGTGGCTGAACCAGGGCGCGCAGAACGCCCTGCTGAAGCTGCTGGAAGAGCCGCCCGCCCGCACCAGCATCGTGCTCGTCGGCGCGACCTCCGCCGGACTGCTCGCCACGGTGCGCTCGCGCTGCCAGAAGGTCGCCTTCCGGCGGGAACCGCCGGACCCCCTGTCCGACCCGGAGAACCGAGACCTCGTCGGCCGGCTGACCTCCGTCGGGAACACCAGCACGCCCGACCTGCTCGACTGGGCCGAGGAGTACCGCGGCGCCCGGGCGCCGGCCGCTGAGGAGGTCCTGCGGCTGCTCACCACCGCTTCGGCCTGGCTGCGCGCGCGGGTGCGGGAGTCCGCAGCCGGCGACGCGCTCCGGGAGGTCGAGGCCCACCACGAGCTCGTGGCGTGCCGGAAGGCACTGGTGCAGCGCAACGCGAATCCCCGGATGGTGGCGGAGCGCGCCCTGATCGCCCTTCGTGAGGCCGCAGCTGGATGAAACGCAGCTTCTACGTCACGACCCCGATCTACTACGTCAACGCCGAGCCCCACATCGGCCACACCTACACGACCGTCCTGGCGGACGCGACGGCCCGCTACCACCGCCTGGCTGGAGAGGAGACGTTCTTCCTGACCGGGACCGACGAGCACGGCGAGAAGATCGCCGAGGTCGCCCTGCGCAACGGCGTCGCGCCGGAGGTGATCGCCGACCGCTACTCGGCCGCGTTTCGCGAGACCTGGGAGACCGTGGGCTTCTCCTTCGATCGCTTCATCCGCACCACGGACGCGGAGCACGTGCGCGTGGTGCAGGACATCCTCCAGCGGGTCTACGACGCCGGCGACATCACGTTCCAACAGTATGACGGCCTCTACTGTGTCGGATGCGAGCGATTCCTCACCGAACGCGACATGAAGGACGGCCTGTGCGCCGACCACGAACGCGCACCGGAGCAACGCGAAGAATCGAATTACTTCTTCCGAATGAGCAGGCACTTCGATTGGCTCGCGGACCACATCGCCCAGCACCCCGACTTCATCCGTCCCGAGCGCTACCGGAACGAGGCGCTGGCGATGCTGCGCGAGGAGAGCGGACTCGGCGACCTGTGCATCTCCCGCCCGAAGGACCGGCTCGAATGGGGCATCGAGCTGCCCTTCGACAGCGACTACGTCTGCTACGTGTGGTTCGACGCCCTGATCAACTACCTCAGTGGCGCCGGCTACCCGGACGCCGGCGAGTTCGAGGCGCGCTGGGCGGCGGCGGAGCACTTCGTCGCCAAGGACATCCTGAAGCCCCACGCGATCTTCTGGCCCACCATGCTTCGCTCGCTCGGGCTGCCTCCGTACCGGCACCTGAACGTGCACGGCTATTGGAACGTGGACGCGCGCAAGGTGTCGAAGACTCTCGGAAACATGGTCTCGCCCCTGGCGATGCGGGACAAGTACGGCTTCGAGGCCTTCCGTTATTTCCTGCTGCGCGACATGGTCTTCGGCCTCGACTCGAACTTCTCCGAGTCCGCGCTGGTTTCGCGCATCAACGCCGACCTGGCCAACAACCTCGGCAACCTCCTGAGCCGCACCCTGAACATGACGGCGCGCTACGCCGACGGACGGGTCCCCGCGTGCGGGCCGCGGGGAGACCTCGAAGACGAGATCGCCGCGGCGGCAGCGGAGGTGGCCGAGGCGGTCGATCGACACGTGCGGCGCTGCGAACTCCACCGCGCGCTCGAAGCCGTGTTCGGCTTCGTAGACCGGGTCAACCGCTACCTCGAGCAGCGGGCGCCGTGGAAGGCCGCGAAGGAGCCGGGCTCCGAGCCGCTGGTGGCGACCACGCTGTACACGAGCTGCGAGGCGCTCCGCTGCGTCGCGTTGCTGCTGGCACCGTTCCTGCCGCAGACGGCGGAGACGATCCTCCAGCGCCTGGGCCTGCCGGAGGCTCTCGCGACAGCGCGCCTGCCCGACGACGCCGCGCGCTTCGGCGTCCTCGCGGCGGGTACGCCGACGACGAAGGGCCCCGCCCTCTTTCCGCGCATCGATCCGCCGGAAGCGGAGGCGCCCTAGGGTGTGGCTCGACAGCCATTGTCACGTCACCGCCGACGAATTCACCGCGGATCGCGGCGACGTCCTCGACCGCGCCGAGGCCGCCGGGGTGGAGGCGTTCATCGGCATCGGCTCGGGGTACGGCATCGAGCAGAACGCCCGCGCGGTCGCCTTGGCGGGCGGAGACTCGCGGGTCTTCGCCGCGGTCGGCGTGCATCCCCATGAGGCCGCCCTGCTGTCGGACCCGCTCCGGAGGAAGCTCGAGGCGTGGGTGAAGCACGACCGCGTCGTCGCCGTCGGCGAATGCGGACTCGACTACCACTACATGAACTCCCCCCGGGACGTGCAGCGCAGCGTCTTCGTCGAGCAGCTCGACCTGGCCCGTCGCAGCCGGCTTCCGGTGGTCCTCCACGTCCGCGGCGACGAGCCCAACGCCTTCGACGAGGTGCTGGAACTCTGGCTCTCCGAGGGCGGCGCGGGCCTCGAGGGCGTGCTCCACTGCTACACGGGAACCCTCGCCTTCGCCCGCCGCGCCCTCGACGCCGGCTTGATGATCTCCTTCTCCGGGATCCTCACCTTCAAGAACGACCGGGGCCTGCGCGAGACCGCCGCCGCTCTTCCCCTCGACCGCCTGCTGGTCGAGACAGACGCCCCACTGCTCGCTCCCCAGGGCTTCCGCGGCAAGCGCAACGAACCGTTGCACGTGGCGCTGGTCGGGGAGGTGCTCGCCAGCTGCCAGGGACTGCCGGTGGAACGCGTCGCCCGGGTGACGACGCGAAACGCCCGCCGTCTCTTCGGGCTGGATTCCTGAGGTGGGCGGTTCGCGGTTGCCGGACGACGTCGCCCGCGAGGCCCACGAGATCCTCGCGCTGGCGGCAGAGCTCGCCCGGGCCGCTGGCGGCGTTCAGCGCGAGCGCTACGAGACCAGCATCGAGATCCGAACGAAGAGCACCAGCACGGATCTCGTCACCGAGGTGGACCACGCCTGTGAGGCGCTGATCGTTGGCGGGCTCCAGGAGTGCCGGGCGGACGACGCGATCCTCGCTGAAGAAGGCAGCGGCAGCGACCACCCGGATGCGCGCTGGCGCTGGATCATCGATCCGATCGACGGCACCACGAACTACGCCCACGGCTACCCGCGCTTCTGCGTCTCGATCGGTGTGGAGCTCGAAGGCGAGCGGATCGTCGGCGTCGTCTACGACCCGCTGCTCGACGAGCTCTACACCGCCGTGCGGGGCGAGGGCGCGACCCGCAACGGCTTCCCGATCGCCGTCTCGCGCGAGAGCGACCTCGGCAACGCCGTCGTCGCCACCGGTTTCGCCTACGACGTGCGGCGCAGCCGGCAGGACAACGTCGACCACTTCATCGCCTTCGTGAAGCACACCCGGGCCATTCGCCGCGACGGCAGCGCAGCCCTCGACCTCTGCTATGTGGCGTCGGGGCGCTTCGACGCGTACTGGGAGCTGAAGCTCCACCCGTGGGACGTGGCCGCGGGGCTTCTGATCGTCGAGGAAGCCGGCGGCCGCATCAGCGATCTCTCCGGCGGCCCCGCGCAGGGTTCGGGCTTCGAATGCGTCGCGAGCAACGGCCTGTTGCACGACGAGGTGCTCGCGATCCTGCGCGCTTGAGCCCGCAAAATCCTACTCGGTGTCGGCCGGCGCATCCGGCTCGGCCGGCGCCTCCTCCGGCTCGCCGCGGAAGCGGTTGCCGAAGGCCTCGTAGCTCACGGGCAGGTG
>JBHHVG010000298.1:0-4663 GCA_046754165.1 Myxococcota bacterium | reverse complement strand
CACCTCGATCCGCACGACGGTCTCGATGCCGCGGAGCCGGATGTGCACGCGACCATCGAGCTCTAACGCCCCCGGTGTCGTCCCCGAGCGAACGAGGGCGAGCACGTCGCGCGCTGCCGCGCGCAGGTCGGGCATCGGGTCGAGCGGATTCACGTGGACCGGGAGCCGCGCGGTTGCCCCCTCGAAGCTCGCAGAGAATGAGCCGTTCGTGTTCATGGACGGAACCACGCGCAGCTCATGGGCCTCGAGCACGAGCGATCCCGGGCCCGAGACGCCGACCGTGGCCCGATCGATCGTCACCTCGTAGCTCTCGCCGGTCGGCCGCCCGCGCTCGTTTCGCTCGATCCGGGCGCGGATTCCGCACCAGGTCGCAGAGTAGAGCGACGACAGCCCGACCTTCTCGAAGTCGAGCTCCCGGATCGCGACATCTCCGGGGCTCTGTCGCCCGCTATGAGCCGCAACGACGTGACGGGTGACCCGGTCGAGCAAGTAGCCCGCCGCGACGTATGCCGTCGCGACCCCGAGGCCCAGAGCGACGACCAGAGCGACCAGGAGCTTTCGCAACATCGCCTCTCTCCGGCATGCATCGACGGTGCGCCGCGACAAGGCTAGCAGTGTGCGTCCCGTTCGCACGCCAACGTGCCACCGCGCTGACCACGCTCGGCGCCCGGCTCAGAAGCTGAGGCCGAAGCCGGCGGAGACCTCGACGCCCTCGCCGGAGAATCCGACATCGACGCGAAAGGGTGCACTGCGCTCGAGAGTCGCGCGCAGACCAATGCCACCGCTCGCGTGCACTCGCGCGCCGAAGAGATCGTTCCAGTGATCCTGCACGGCGCCGACATCACCGAACAACGCGAACCCGAAGCGCTCCACCCGCAGCGCATCGGTGAAGGGGATCGGGAATCCCCGGGGCAGCAGCCAGAAGCGATACTCCGCCGAACCGTGCCAGGATGCACGGTCGCGAAAACGGCCGGCGACGAAACCGCGCAGCGTGCGCCGCCCGCCGAGGCTCGGCAGCGAAAAGAATGGCAGGTCGCCGGCGGTATCGCGAACCTGGAGGTGGAGCGCGAACGTGTCCGTAGGCGGGTGCTCCTCTCCGGGATCGCCTCCGTCGTGGAAGAGTGACGGCAACGGGAAGAGCTTGCTGCCGAAGACCGTGAATATGGCGCCGACCTCCGAGCGCTTCTGGAGCAGCGCGGAGTCGGCCCGCACGCCCACGACGAAGCCTCGGTACGGCAGGCGTTGGCTGTCCCGCGTGTCGTAACGCAGCTCGGTCTCGAGCCAGACGAGCCAATAGTCGTCCGATGCCGGAAAGAACGCCGCACCAAAGACGTCCTGGGTGTCCGGCGCGCCCTTCACCGAGCCGCGCGCGAGCTCGTGCCACTCGCCCAGCACCGAGACCGCCACCACCCAGTCGTCGTCCGGGCCGGGCAGCGCCCGATCGAAGCCGAAGCGGACGAACGCCGTCTCGTCCGAGTACGCCGTCTCTGCGCTCTCGGGCGTGGCGTCGCCAAAGCCGTAGAAGCGCCGCGTGAGCGACTTCTCGTAGCCGCCCCAGGCGCGCAGGAAGCTGCGCTCCTCCTGGAAGACGCCTCCGCCCGCGGCCTCCCGGTGATTCAGCCAGCGCCGCCAGACGCCAGTGTAGGCCTGCTGGCCCTCGGTCGTGTAGGAGAGGAAGACACCGGCGAACTCCTGGCGTCGCTGCTGACGAAAATCGATGTCGGTGAGCGCAACGCCGCCTCCGAAACCGACATCCGTATCGTTGAAGGCGAAGGGCGCGATGAAGCTCGACACCAGGAAGCGCTGAAAGACGTTGCCGGGCTTGATGCGACCTTCGGGGATGTAGCGCCAGCGTTCGGGGTGCTCGATGTCCGCGGGAACGTCCGGCTTCTGGATGCGCCCGTTGCGGTCGACGCCCGCCCATGGGTCGAAGGCACTCGCCGCCGGATCCGCCGCGGGCGCCGACGTCGCCAGGAGCAGGGCGCAGACGACACTCAGGACGAGAGCGACCATCCGCCGTTGATACCACGAGGCGCAGGACGTGCGCACCCGGGCGCCGGGCGCACGCACGGAGTAGGCTGGCGCGCGACACAGGGGGGACCCCGCATGGCCCATGTCCTGGCGCCGGCGCTGCCGGCCGGCTGCCCGTGGAGCGGCTGGACGCCACCGAATGTCGACTGGTGCGAGGCAGAGCTCTGCGCCTGGGTGACGAACCACCTGGTCGACTGCGGCCTACGTCGTCTTCGGACTCGTCATGGGGGCGCTCGCCGCGCGCAGCGAGCGCCGCGAGCTGCGTATCTTCGGCCCGGCGAGCATCACGGTGGGAGTCTTCTCCGGCGTCTACCACGCGTCCTACACCTGGTTCCTCCAGTTCTTCGATTTCGTCGGGATGTTCCTCTTCTGCTTCCTCGTGCTGACGCGGAACGCGCTGCGCCTCGGCTGGATCGAAGCCAGACACCAGACCGCGTTCTTCTTCGGCGGAGTCACACTGTTCTGCGCCCTGGTGCCGCTGGGCTTCGATCAGGGCCTCCCGATCCAGGCGCTCGTCTTCGTCCTGATCCTGGCGATGGTCGGTCAGGAGTGGGTGCTGTGGCGGCGCGCCGTGGCCAGTGCGAACTACCGGCCCTACTTCGCCGCACTGGCGCTGATGGCCGCCGCCGGCGCGTTCTCCGCCCTCGACGTGACGCGCCTGTGGTGCGATCCGGCCAACCACTGGCTCCAAGGCCACGCGCTCTGGCACGTGCTCTCCGCGGGCTCCCTCTTCGCGCTCTATCTCTTCTACGCCGGCCTGCCGACCGGCGCGAGCCGACCCGGGAAGGACGCCTAGAATGGGGGCTGGGGGGTAGATCCATGGAAATCGAGGCGATCACTCAATTCGTCACGCTTGCGATGTTCGGCCTGTTGCTGGTGATCTTCCTGGGGCCGCCAGTCGTGTTCGCGGTGCTGTACCTGACCGACCGCTACCAGACGCAGCACGCCGTGTTGCGCAACTTCCCGATTCTGGGGCGCCTCCGATATCTGCTGGAGCATGTGGGACCCGAGTTGCGGCAGTACCTGTTCGACGCCGATCTCGACGGCAAGCCCTTCTCCCGGGAGGGCTACCGCGCGATCGTCTCCGCCGGAAAGTACATGAATACGCTGATCTCCTTCGGGTCGAAGCGGAACTTCGAGGCGCCGGGCTGGTACCTGCGAAACGCCATGCTTCCCACTCTGGTGGAAGACCTGGGTGTGAAGATCGAGCCCAAGGTTCCGACGCGCCAGTACGTCATCGATGGCGAAGGCCTCTTCGCGCGCCGTGAGCACGTAATCGAAACCGACATCGCTCCGTGGACGCTCAGCGACGAGTTCACGTTCACCCTGGGGGCAGGTCTCGACCAGCCCTGGACCGTGAGGGGACTCATCGGCATGAGCGCGATGTCCTACGGCGCGCTGGGCCGCAACGCGATCCAGGCCTTCTCCCACGGTCTCGCGATGGCCGGCGGCAGCTGGTTGAACACGGGAGAGGGCGGAATCTCCGAGCACCACCTCGTCGGCGGCGGCGACGTCGTCTTCCAGATCGGCCCGGGCTTGTTCGGCGTGCGCTCCGAAGCCGGTGACTGGAGCTGGGACGCCTTTCGTCGCCAAGCCGGACTCGATCAGGTGCGTGGCTTCGAGCTGAAGTTCCACCAGGGCGCGAAGATCCGCGGGGGCCACGTCGAGGCATCGAAGGTGACAGCGGAGATCGCAGCCATCCGGGGCGTGGCGGTCGGCAAGCCGATCGACTCCCCGAACCGCTTCCCCATGTTTCGCAGCCTGGACGACGGCCTGGATCACGTGGCGCGCATGCGCGAGCTGGGCGGCAAGCCGGTGGGCCTCAAGGTGGTGGTCGGCGGTCTCGGCTCCCTGGACGATCTCGCCGAAACCCTGGAGCGCCGCGGAGATGGCCCCGATTGGATCACGATCGACGGCGCCGAGGGTGGATCGGGCGCGACCTATCGCGAGATGGCCGACAGCATGGGATTGCCCATCCGTTCTGGAATCGTGGAGGCGGACGACGCGCTGCGCCGCGCCGGCGTTCGCGAACGCGTCAAGATCTTCGCGTCGGGAAAGCTGAGCTCGCCGGATCGCATCGCGCTGGCGCTCGCCATGGGCGCCGACGCGGTGGCGCTGGCGCGGGGACTGATGATCTCGGTGGGCTGTATCCAGGCGCAGCGCTGCCACTCCAACGAATGCCCCGTGGGAGTCGCGACCACGGACGAACGACTGATGCGAGCGCTGGTGGTCGATGAGAAGAAGTGGCGGGTCCTCAACTACGTGGTCACCCTGCGGTCTGCGCTGCACTCCCTGACCGCAGCCGCGGGGCTGCGTTCCCCCACGCAGTTCGAACGCAGACACGCCGTCTATCGAGACCAGTTCGGACGCATCTACGGGGCCGAACAGCTCTTCCCATACCCCGACGCGGCAAACTGACCCACTCCGACCGCGACGGCCGCGGTACCCTACCGCCGGGTTCGTGCGCCCGATCGACAGCTGGCCGCCACGCGGCGACGGACCACCCTTTTTCGTGGAGAGGGGAAGAGATGACCGGCGTGAAAGGGTCTCGGGCCGTCCGCGGACCGGACCGCATCGTGACGAGCAAGCGGGGCTTCTGGCTGCTGAAGAACCCATCGACCAACAAGGATCT
>JBHHVG010000297.1:0-4669 GCA_046754165.1 Myxococcota bacterium | reverse complement strand
AAGCAGTGTGCGATGGCCAGCCTCGGCGGTGGCACGGTCGCCGAGAACATGGCGCGCAGGTACGATCAGCTTCACGCGATGCTGAAGAGCGAGGACTTCATCGAGGGGCCGCGGGCTTTCGCCGAGAAGCGGCCGCCGGTCTGGAAGGGGCGGTAGCCGCGGCGCGCGGGATCGGCTGGAGCGATCGGTCGTGCGCCCCTGGCAGGTGATCGAGCGCGCCGACTCGCCCGACGGAACGCTCGAGCTGCGGCGCCGGGGCGCCCGCGACTTCCTGATCACCCTCGACGGCCGCGTGCTGATGAGCAGCACGGCGCAACGCTCGGAGATCGCCCTCGCCGAGCTCGGCTGCGCGCCGCTGGCCGGGCGGCCGGCGCCGCGCGTTCTGGTCGCCGGTCTCGGCATGGGCATCACCCTGCGCGCCGCCCTCGACGCGCTGCCGCCGGCCGCGCGCGTCGAGGTCGCCGAGCTGAACGCGGTCGTGGTCGCGTGGTGTCGCGGTCCGCTGGCGGCGCTGACCGGGGGCGCCGCCCTCGACCCGCGGGTCGACGTCGCCGTCGGGGACGTGGCGGAGACGATCCGCCGGGCGGCCAGCTCCGCCGCGCGCTTCGACGCCATCCTGCTCGACCTGTACGAGGGGCCCCGCGACGGTGACGATCCGTGCTTCGGGACGGCCGGCCTGGCCGCCGCGCGCGCGGCCCTCGCCAACGACGGGGTCTTGTGCGTGTGGAGCGAGGCGCCCGACCCGGCCTTCGAGAGCCGGCTCGCGGCGGCGGGCTTTCGCAGCGTCGTGCGGCGGCCCGGGCGGGGCGGGCGCCGTCACGCGGTGACCCTGGCGACGCCCGCCGCATGAAGGCCCTTGCGGCGATGGCCGCCCTGCTGCTCACCGGAAGCGCGCAGTCGGGCTTCGTGCCGTTGGCACATCCGGTCTTCCTGGTCCCCGTCGTCTGGGTCCCCGCGTTCGCGGTGTTCGCGCGCATCGACGGCATGCGGGCGCTGCTCGCCGGCTGGCTGGTGGGGGCGACGGCCGTCGCGCTCGGCTTCTCGTGGATCGCCGACACCGTGTCGCGCTTCAGCAGCCTGTCCGCACCCGCGGCGGCCGCCGTCCTCGCGGCTTTCTCGCTCGCGTCGGGCCTGTATGCCGGGCTGTTCGCCTGGGGCTTCGGCCGCGTGCGCCGGGCCGCAGGTCGCGGCTGGCCGCTCGGCGTGGCGCTGTGGTTCACGGCCTGCGAGTTCGCCTATCCCCAGATCTTCCCGTACGCCCAGGGACACGCCTGGTACCAGCTGCCGCAAGTCTTCCTGGTGTCGGCCCTGACGGGAATCTCGGGCGTCACGTTCCTCGCGATCTGGTGCAACGCCAGCGTCCTCCAGGCCCTCGAGGTCTTGCGCGACCCGGGCGGCGACCGGCGCGCCTGCGCGACGAACGCCGCACTGCTCGCCGTCGCGATCGCGGGAACCCTCGCATGGTCCGCCCATCGCGAGGCCGTGATCGAGCGCGCCGAGGCCGAGGTGGCTCCGCTGCGCGTGGCGCTGGTGCAGCCGAACTACGATGTGGAGCGGCGGCGCGCCATGCGGCGCATGGAGCCCGACATCTTCGCCCGCGACCTGGTGTCGCTGTCTTCCGAAGCCCTCGCCCGCGACGGCGACATCGATGTCTTCATCTGGCCCGAAGGGGCGCTCGCCGGTGATCCGCGCGAGCCGCGCAACACGGCCGTGCGCGAGTTCGCCCGCGCGGCCGGCGTCGAGATCTGGACCGGCGCCAACGTCCGCCCGAAGGGAACCGGGCGCCGCAAGACCCACAACTCCGCCTACCGCATCGGCCCCGACGGCGCCGTCGACGCGCGCTACGACAAGACGCTGTTGATCCCCTTCGGCGAGTACATGCCGTTCGAGGGCGCGATCCCCGCGCTTCGCCGCATTCGCGGACCGGGCGACTTCGCGCGCGGGGAGGGCATCGCGGTCTACCGGGACGGGCCGGCGCGCTTCGCCTTCCTGATCTGCTACGAGGCCATCCAGTCGGCGTACGTGCGCGGCGGCATGGACCGCAAACCGGAGCTGCTCGTGAACGTGACCTTCGACGCCTGGTTCGGCGACACCGCAGAGCCCGTGCAGCACCTCCAGCTCGCGGCGGTCCAGTCGGCCCACTACGGCGTGCCCCTGCTGCGTTCGACGACCACCGGCATCAGCGCCTTCGTCGACGCGCGCGGCGTGATTCGCGACCAGACCCGCGTCTTCACGCGGGAGGTGCTGGTCCGAGACGTGAAGCCGGTCCACGTGCCGTCTCCTTACGGCCGCTTCGGAGACTGGTTCGGCTGGGGCTGCGTCGCCGCCGGCGCCGGGCTGCTGCTGCGGTCCCGCCGCCGCGGAGATTGACGGCGCCGCCTTCACCGCCTTTCCTGTCCGGACAGGGGCCCAGCGGCTGGAAGGACGGAGGCGATACAGGCATGGGGGACGCTGCGCGCACGCTTCGCGACTTCTGCCTGCGCCTGCTCGAGTGCGGCGACCTGGCGTCGAAGCTGGCGCCGCCGCTGCGGGCGGACGGCAGTCCGCTGCCCGACGACGCGCCGGGCCCGGCCGTCGAGGTGCTGCGGCCCGCGCGGAACGCGGAGCTCGCCATGGGCTCCGGGGCGGGAGAGCTGCCGCGACCCCGGGAGCTGCGTTCGCCGCACGCGCGGGCCGCCTGCCTCGCGCGCTTCGCGCACCACGAGCTGATGGCCGCGGAGATCTTCGCCTGGGCGCTGCTGCGCTGGCCGGGGCTGCCCGCGGAGCTGCGCAGTGCCTTTTCGGGCGCGCTCGCCGATGAGCAGCGTCACTGCCGTTTGTATCTGAAGCGCTTGACGGCGCACGGCTCCGACCTCGCCGAGCACGCGCTGTCGGACTACTTCTGGAGGAACCTTCCGGCGATCGGCGCCTCGCCGGAGGGACCGCGCGCCTTCCTCTGCGCCATGGGCCTGACCCTGGAGCAGGCGAACCTCGATCATTCGCTGCTCTACCGCGACGCGTTTCGCGAGGCCGGTGACGAAGAGAGTGCGCGGGTATGCCAGGAGATCCACGACGACGAGGTGCGCCACGTCGGGCTCGCGGCGTCCTGGCTGGCGCGCCTGGGCGATCCCGGCGCCAGCGAGGTCGAGCGCTTCGAGCGCGCGGTGCCGTTTCCGTTCTCCGCCGCGCGCGCCAAGGGCCGGCGCTTCGACGCGGGCGGGCGGCGTCTGGCGGGGCTGAGCGAGGAGTTCATCGCCCACGTGCGCACCGCGCGGTCGTCCCAGGAGGCGCGCCCCGGGCGGCCGCGGCCGAGCGCGTGAGCGGCCGGGGTGTGCTCTTCGCCAACATCGGTGCCGAGGAGGGCGCCGCCGCCGCCACGGCGCCCTTCCGGCGCGCCGTGGCGGGGCTGTGGCAGCTGCTGTTTCGCAGCGACGCCGGCTGGCTGGGCGAGGACCGGCCGCCGGAGCCGTGGCCGGAGGCGTGGGGGGCGCGTCCCGAGGCAGCGGTGTTCCCGTGGCTCGCCGACGCGGGCGCGAGCTGGGCCTGGCTCAACAGCGCGGAAGCGGAGCGCGCGGTCGCGGCTGCTGGCGGCGTGCTCGCTGGCGCGGCGCCGGAGGTCGTGCAGCGCGTTCACGACAAGGCCTTCGCCCACGCGGCGGCCCTCGAGGCGGGTCTCCAGCCGCCCGAGATCGCCGACACGGTGGTCGTACTCGATCCCGCCGCGCTCGCGGATCCGGACGCGGCGGTGCGCGCCATCGAGACGGCGCTCGCGCGTTGGCCCGCGCCGCTGCGGCGGAGCTTCACGCTCAAGCCGCGCCTCGGCAGCAGCGGTCGCGGCCGCGTGGCGGGCCGGGACGGCCGCGCCGACTGCGCTGCCGTGCGCGGCGCCCTGTCGCGCCTGGCGCGGCAGGGGGGCGCGATGCTCGAGCCGTGGCTCGAGCGCAGCGCCGACTTGTCGGCGCTGCTCGCGGTGGGCGCTGCCGGCGACGTCACGCTGCTCGGGACCACGCGCCAGTGTCTTGCGCCATCCGGCCGGTACCTGGGGAATCGCGGCACCATCGACTCCCGCGGGCGCGTGACCTCCGGCGACGACCGCGACGAGGCCTTGCGCGAGGCCGCCGGGATCCTCGCCGCGCGCGCGGCCGCCGCCGGCTACGTCGGACCCTGCGGCCTCGACGCCTTTCGCTTTCGCCGCGGCGACGGCGAGGGCTTTCGCCCGGCGGTCGAGCTCAACGCGCGCTTCACGCTCGGCCACGTAGCGATCGCCCTGGTGCGCCGCGGTCTGGCTGCGCTCGTCGCGGACCAGCGCCTCCGGCCGGGCGACCGCGCCGCCTTCCACTTCGGCCTCGACGCGCCGGCCGGCGGCTGGCCCGAGCTGCCGCCGGCCTGCCAGCTGCATCCGCTGTGGCGTCCGGGAGAGAGCCTGCGTCCGGCGCTGGTGGTGGCCCCGGACCTGGCCGCCCTCGACGACCTGCTCGGTCCCGGCGGCGGCTGAAGCGCGCGCCGGTGGACTCGCTGAGCGACCCGAGGATCTGTCGGTCCCGGAGCAGAGGCCCGCCCCAGGAGAGCACCACGCGGGATCGGCGGTACGCGGCCGGATTCATGGGCCCGTCTCTTCCGCCGCGAAGCGTGCGCGCCGTTCGGGTGGTGGACCCCTTCCGGACGGAGGCGACGGTGATCCTTCGACCCG
>JBHHVG010000296.1:0-4675 GCA_046754165.1 Myxococcota bacterium | reverse complement strand
GACTGCGGCGCGGCTGGGGGTCGTTCGGCGCACGGGAACCGAGCGCGTACTGGAGAAACGCGACGGCGATGACGGGGGCCAGCACGACTGGCAACTCGCCGACCCACGCCAGGGCGGTGGCACCGGTGGCAACGAAGGTCGCGTCCGCCGCGTGGTCGATCAGGCGCCCGTGCGGCGACACCTCGCCGAAGCGGCGGGCCACCCATCCATCGGCAACGTCCGTTCCCACGGCCAGCCAGAAGATCGCGGTCGCCAGCCCGGCCTCGCTCCCGACGACCGCCGCGGCGAATGCCGGCGCCAGCAGCACGCGAAGCAGGGTGATCCAGTTCGCGCGGGTGAGCCAAGAGAAGCGCTGCGACATTCCCGCCGAATGTACCGGCGCCGCCAGCGATGTCGACCGAGGCCGCTCGTTGCCGCTACCGTCCGGCGGAATTCGTGGCGTCGAGGGAGAGAGCCGTGAGGAAGATCGAGATCCCGGCCCTGATCGCCGCTGCAGCCCTGCCGTTGCTCGTGACGTCGTGCTCCCGCGAGAAGGCGACGGACGCGGTGGATCTCCGTGCCCAGGGCGGAACGGTCTACAAGAACGTCTGCATCGCGTGTCACAACGCCGACCCGTCGCTGCCGGGCTCCCTCGGGCCGGCGGTCGCCGGAGCTTCGCGCGAGCTGATCGAGGCGCGGGTGATCCGGGGGACCTACCCCGAGGGCTACACCGCCAAGCAGGCGGGAGGCGTGATGCCGCAGTTCCCGCACCTCGAGGGATCCATCGACGCGCTGGCCAGCTACCTGGCCACCCCCACCGAGTGAAACGTCTCCGCGGCCTCTTCTAGAAGCCCGGCCGGGCCACTAGACCAGGATCGACGCCGCGAGGTAGAGCAGGACCGCCAGGCCGAAGCCGCCGTGGATCGTGCCCCTCACCGTCGTGAGCATCTTCTGGGTGGATGCCCCCGGCCCGATCAGGCCGTTGGTCTCCGCCAGCCCGATCAGCACCAGCGCCACCGCCCAGTAGGCCGCCAGGCTGCCACCGCCAACGTCGAGCTTCGAGGTGAGCGACGGAAAATGCGTCGCCGCAGCCATGAAGAACAGCATCGGGATGGAGAAGAGGGTGTTCGTGCGTGACGCCATGCCCGCCTTCGCACCGCGTCCGGCCGCTGTCGGATCGGCTTCACCTCCGCCGGCGACCTTCTCGGCATTGGCGATGACGACCTGCTGCGCCGGCCAGATCACGAACCAGACGTTGTACCACATCAGCGAGCCCATGATCCCGCCGGTGAGAATGCGGGTCATGTAGCCGGTGCCGAGGCCGACGCCGTCGTGGCCGAGCTTCGTCAGAACGATCAGCCAGCCGGTGATGAACGTCAGCATGGCGCCCCAGCGAAACCACCACAGGGCGTTCGGTACCAGACCGCGGGTCATCGCCCCCTTGGCGCCGCCGCCGAGTTCGCTGCCGAAGAAGGGAGTCTGGATGAAGTTGAAGTAGTAGAGCACGCCGATCCAGGTGATTCCCGCCAGGAAGTGGAACCACCGCAGGGTGAAGTACCAGCCTTCCATGCTGAAGATTTCCACGGCCATGCTGAAGATTTCCACGGTCGATCTCCCCTCTGCTATGGGTGCCGTACCGTACCCATAGGTGCCGTACCATTCCCGGTCTCATCGAACATCCGGACGACGCGACCGGAGGATCGAAACTGCCAGCCGCATTCTAACCGGATCGCACACGCTCCGCGCACGGAATCGGGGTGCGTGCGGGATTCCCCTCAGCGATCCGCCCAGCGCGCGATGCGCGTCGCGATGCGCTGCCAGCCGAGCTCCTCAAACAGTGTTTCGACCGCCGTGGGATCCGCGCCCCGATAGGCCAGCGCGTCGAGGTCGACGGCGGTTCCCGGAACGTCGCGGCAGACCGTCGCGAGCTCCCGGGTGCGCAACGCGCGGTCGCGGTGCTCCTCGATGAGGGCCGCCACCCGCTTCGCGCCGCGGATCCCGACCTCCGACCACTCGAGCGGATCACTCGGAATGTGCTCGATCTGGCCGAAGGCGCGCAGCGCGGCACTGGCGCCCTTCGGACCGACCCCGGGAACACCCGGCAGGTTGTCGACGTTGTCGCCGACGAGCCCGAGGTAGTCGGGAATCTGATCCGGATCGACGCCGAACTTCGCGCGCACACCGTCTGCGTCGCGTTCGACGTCGCGCGCGAGGTCGTAGGTCACCACACGGCCGTCCTCGCGCACCACCTGGGCAAGATCCTTGTCCGTGGTGACCACGCGTGCGTGCGCGTCGTGCCCGACGGCCCTGTCGGCCAGTGCGGCAAGCAGGTCGTCGGCCTCGTAGTTCTGGACCTCGAAGACCGGGATGCCGAGTGCCTCGGTAACGCGGATGCAGAGGTCGAACTGTGGGGCGAGATCGTCCGGTGTCTCGCCGCGCCCCGCCTTGTACTCGGGCTCGATCTCCGTGCGGAACGATTCCGCAGAGTAGTCGAACGCCACTGCGACGTGGGTCGCCTCGACGTCAGCGAGGTACTTGATCAAGGTATTCGCGTAGCCGTAGGCCGCGTTCGTCGGGGAGCCGTTCGGCGCGCTCATCGGCGGCATCGAATAATACGCGCGGAAGATGTAGACGGGGCCGTCGATCAGGTGGACGAGCGGTCGCTTTGCCACGCTGGCCTTCGGCGCCTCAGACCCCAGGGCCCATGTGGCGCTCCTCCAGGATCAACTCGACGGTGTGGAGGACCGCCTTCGTCAGGTCGACCGCGCGAGTGTGCCCGGAGTCGCGCTTGAACAACTCGACCTTCCCGTCCGCGAGACCCTTCGGACCGACCGTCAAGCGGAACGGGATCCCGATCAGGTCCGCGTCCTTGAACTTCACGCCGGGGCGCTCGTCCCGGTCATCGATCAGCACATCGATGCCCTCTGCCAGCAGAGCCTCGTAGATCGCGTTGCCCGCGTCGCTCGACGCGGGATCCTTGGGCTTCACCACCGTCACGACCACCTCGAAGGGCGCCACCGACAGGGGCCATCGGATGCCGGATTCGTCGTGGCACCGTTCGACGACCGCCGCCATGGTCCGCTCGATGCCGATGCCGTAGCAGCCCATGATGATGCTCTGGTCTTCGCCGTTCTCGTCCTGCACGCTCGCGCCCAGCGCCTCGCTGTAGCGCGTGCCTAGCTTGAAGATGTGTCCGAGCTCGATGGTCTTGTCGACGGCCAGCGGCCCCTCACACATGGGGCACGCTTCACCCGCGTTCACCTGGCGCATGTCCAGCCAGCGACCCACCGCGATGTCCCGCGCGACGTCGATGCCGCGAAGGTGATGGCCGTCCTCATTCGCGCCGGTGACCATGTCCCGCCGTCCCTCCAGCGCCGCGTCGGCGATCACCGGCAGGTCGCCGACGCCCACCGCTCCGAGGCTTCCAGCGGACGCCCCGAGGGCCGCGCGGATCTCCTCGTCCGTCGCGGAGACGATCTCCGCGGCACCGGTTCCGTCGGCGAGCTTCTGCTCCACGAGGGTGTGGTCGCCACGCAGCAGCACGAGGGTCACCGCACCATCGAGCACGTAGACCAGGGTCTTGATCTGTCGATCGGCGGGGGTGCCGTCGCCGAAGCGCACGAGGTCGTCGATGGTGTGGACATCCGGGGTCGGAAACTTCTCCGGCGCCACGAGCCCCGCACCGTCTTCGACAGCAGGGAGCGCGGAGGTCGCGCGTTCGAGGTTTCCGGCGTAGCCGCAGGCGCCGCACGACGCGATCCAGTCCTCGCCGGCTTCGCTCGCGACCATGAACTCGATCGACTCGCTGCCCCCCATCGAGCCGGAAGAAGCCTCGACGGCCACCGTCTCCATCCCGCAGCGGGAGAAGATCTTGCGGTACGCCTCGAAGTGGCGCTGGAACGCGAAGTCGAGCCCCTCGTTGCGGTAGTCCAGGGAGTACGAGTCCTTCATGGTGAACTCGCGAACGCGGAGGACACCGGACTTCGGCCGCGGCTCGTCACGGAACTTGGTCTGGATCTGGTACCAGATCTGGGGGAGCTGCTTGTAGCTGCGCAGCTCGCCGGCGACCGTCGCGAATACCTCTTCGTGGGTCATGCCGAGCGCGAAGGCCGCTCCCCGGCGGTCTTCGAGGCGGAACATCTCGTCACCCATCGACTCCCAGCGCCCGGAACGCTGCCAGATCTCGGCCGGGTGCATCGCCGGAAGGCGAAACTCCTGGGCGCCGATGGCGTTCATCTCGCTGCGAATGATCCCGGTGATCTTGTGGCAGACGCGAATGCCGAGGGGCAGCAGCGAGTAGATCCCGGAGCTCAGCTGGCGGATGAAGCCCGCGCGCACCAGCAGCTTGTGGCTCACCGCTTCGGCGTCGGCTGGGGCGTCGCGCAGGGTCGGTATGAAGGACTGGGACCAGCGCAAGGCGCCCTCCTGACGGAACGTGGAAGCTAACGGAAGCGGTGGCCGCGCGCAGGCCGGAGTTCAGAAGGGCGTGCCCAGCGACACGGCCGCGATCGCGAACGCCGCCCGGACCTTTTCGAAGACGGGCCCGGGCCCACCCGCGCCGATGACGCGTTCGTCGAGGCTCCGCACCGGCACGATCCCAGCGCCGCTGCCGGTCAGGAAGGCCTCCTCGGCAGCAACGAGATCGAAGCGTCCGAGGCTGCGGACGTGCGCGGGAATCCCGTGGGTCGCGGCGATC
>JBHHVG010000295.1:0-4684 GCA_046754165.1 Myxococcota bacterium | reverse complement strand
GCAGATCACGCCGGCCGCCGCTTCCCTGCTCGAACGCCTCGGCTCGCCCGAGGACCGCGCGGCCAGCGTTCCCTAGCGGCCACGTCCGGGCGGGTATCGGGGCCGCCGCCTTCCCGCGACGAGAGCTGCCTTCAGGTTGCGGCCACCTCCGAATCGCGCCGGGCGTAGTAGATCCACCCGGACAGGCCGAAGACCAGCAGCAGCGCGCCGATCCATTGCGGCTCGGTGAAGCCGAGCAGCGGCTCGTTGACGCGCCAGTTCTCGATGACCATGCGGCCGATTCCGTTCAACGCCAGATACTCGCCGAAGAGGAAGGGACTGCGGCGGCGTCGCAGCCAAAGGAACCCCGCGACGGGCAGCAGCCAGGCGATCTCGTAGAGCTGTGTCGGGTGGACCGGGTCGAAGACCGGCTGGATGCCGTTGGGAAACGTGACGCCCCAGGGAACGTCGGTCGCCTTCCCGAAGTCGTCGCCGACGAGGAAGCAACCCACGCGTCCAATCGATTGGCCGACGGCACCGGCCACGGCCGTGCAATCGGCGAAGGTCTTCACCGGGATCCCGTACCGGCGGCAGCCGATGGCGCCCACGAGGGTGGCCATGATCAGCCCGCCATACCACGTGATGCCATCCCGGGCGAACAGCAGGGGCAGAAACGGGCGCCCCTCGCGGAATGACACGTCGACGGCGAAGTACAGCTTCGAGCCGAAGATCCCGCCGAGCATCACGTAGATGAGGAGCGTCGTCGCGAGATCCGGATCGAGCCCCTCTTCGGCCATGCGCTTCGCGGTGATCCACGACCCGACCAGGAAGGCCGTCGCCATCATCACGCCGAAGGAGCTGATGGAGAATCCGAAGATGGAGAACAATTCGGGGTACATGTTGCGGGGGCCCAGGCTACGCGAAGCGCCTGGGACGGGCAACGATCCCGGGCGGATCGGACGTCAGTGGTGGGGGAACGTCAGTCGGAAGACTGCGCCGCAACCCGGCTCGCTCTCGACCCACACACGACCGCCGTGCATTTCGGCGATCTTCTTGACGATCGCCAGCCCGATGCCGCTGCCGCGGGTCCCGTCGGAACGCGGCCGGAAGCTCTGGAACACCTCGAAGATCCGGTCGTGGTCTTCCGGTGCGATGCCGCGGCCCCGATCCGCCACGGTGATCTGGTGCACGTCGTCCTCGTCCCAGACCCGGACGGTGACGCGGGAATCGTCGCACGGTCCCATGTGTTCGACCGCGTTTCCGATCAGGTTCGAGAAGACCTGATAGAGGCGGGAGCGGTCGCAGTAGACGAGCGGCGGGTCGCTGGGAAGCTCCAGGCGGACCCCGGCGGCCTCGAGGCGGGGCTTCATCTCGGCGGCGATCTGCAGCAACACGGCGCGCGGGTCGTTCATTCCGCGGCGATCTCCACCCTGTCCGATGCGGGAGAACTCCAGCAGATCGTGGATCAGCTCCTCCATCGTCCGCCCGGCCTGCTCGATCCGATCGAGAAAGTGCAGCCCCGAGGCGTCCATCGTGTCGCCGTAGTCCTGGCGGAGCAGGTGGGAGAAGCCCAACAGCGCCACGAGGGGTGAGCGCAGGTCATGGGCGAGGGAGTGCACGCAGTGCTCGAGCTCCCGGTTCGCCTTCTCGAGGGCCTCGCGCGCCCCGTGCCCGACCGTTGCGTCGGTCAAGAACAGCACCGTCCCGCAGCGGTCGCCGGCAGCGTCGCGCAGTGCGCTGGCGGATGCGCCGACGTGGGCGCGCGAGCCGTCGGCGCGGTAGAGCACGAGGTCGCGGTTGCGGATCTCTTCGCCCGCGTCGAGCGCCGCGGCGAGCTGCTCGAGTTCGTGGGCCTCGAGCAGCAGCTGCGCCACGGGCTGGCCGACGAGATCCGACGAATCCCGGCCGACCAGGGCTTCGATCGCCGTGTTCGCGTAGCTGATGAAGCCGCGCCCGTCGACGACGAGCACGGCCTCCGGAGCGCACGCGAGGATGCGGGCCAGGCCGGCGTCTTCGGGGCGGTCTTCCGTCTGCGCGGTCGCCTCGTCCGGGATCGGACGCGCGATGGCGACGTGAAGGGGTCGTTCGGAATCGTCGACCCGGATCGGGAGGATGCTCACCTCGATTGGCAGTGCGTCGCCGTTCGCGTTCCGGACCTCGACCCGGAGGTTCGACAGGAAGCCATTCCTCCGCATCCGGGAGCGAATCTCGAACTGCTGCCGGAACTGCTCGGACCCGGGAAAGATCTCGCTGGCGTCCCGACCGACTGCGTCTTGGGCTCGGCCGCACAGGGCGCCCATCTCGTCGCTCAGCCACACCACGCGGCCGTCCCCGTCGAGCACGAGCACGAACTCGTAGAGCCGCGCGAGACCTTCGAGGAGATTCTGCGCCGGAATATCGGCGATGGGGGGTTGGGCCCCTGCAACTTTGTGGGCGTTCATTCCACTCCGTTCAATCCGACGGGCGACCGTCTGTCCGAACTCTGCCCCGGTGCCATGACCACACGATCCGCATGTACTCACCGGCAACCGGGCGACCGCCGGATCTCTCGAGCTGATCCCACCCCGAGACCCGCGCGAATGCTACCACCGGCGCGAAGCGACGGTCAATCGACTCGGTGCTCGAAAGTTGGATGATTCGAGCGGCTCGAGGTGCCGGGGTTTCTTTCACCGGCAATACCCGCGGGGCACGATTCCCCGTTGCGCGGTTGGAGTGATTGGCGCGCGTCGACTATGCTCTCGATCGAAGTCGTCGGACGCAGCCAACGGTTCCCCCAAGGGGACACGCCCCCCATGGCGAGCGTTGAGCGCATCCGCGGCCTTCGAGACCCCGACGCCCGATGGGGCGAGCCAGGACGGATCTGGGGGGTCAGGGGGAACCAGTGACGCGCTCAGGTCTCGCGCTTCTCGGCGCGCTGGCATGGATGCAGGTTTCGGGACCGACCGATCCGACGTCGGCCGGACGCCCTCCTTCTGTCTCCGCCCCCGCCCCGGAGGCCGTTTCCGACGCCGGTGCGGAATTCGACTTCGACGCGGACGCGATCATCGCGATCCTGCGCGAGGTGAACCCGCGTCTCAGCGAGGGCGAGCTGCGCCGCATCACCTCCGCCATCCTGACGAACAGCGCCAAGTACGGGATCGACCCGCAGCTCGTCACCGCCGTGATGTGGGAGGAGAGCGGCGCGCGGCCCTGGGTCCGGAGCCCCAAGGGGGCCATCGGCCTGATGCAGGTCATGCCCTTCATGTCCTCCGAGATGGAGATCGCGGGCAACCTGACGACGATCGAGAACAACGTCGAGGCGGGCTGCCTGATCCTGTCCGACAACATCCGACGGCTCGGCGTCGAAGACGGCATTTCCGCCTACTTCTGGGGTTCCGAGATTCGCGGCGTCTCCTACCTGCGACGGGTGTTGGAGAAGCACGCCTCCCTGCGCCGCCTCTCGCGGTCCTGAGCCGGATCTCCGGGAGTCCCCTCCCGGCCCCGCTATCCTCGCGGGCATGGAGACGACGCGCCTTCGCCGGACCGAGGCCCTGATCAGGGGGGCCCGCGACAACCCGCTGCTCCACCGCTCGTGGCTGCCCGCGGAACCCGAACGGGTGTTGCTGGTCGTCCACGGCCTCGCCGAACACAGCGGTCGCTACGATCACTTCGGGGCCTGGTTCGCAGCCCGCAACGCGGCGGTGCACGCCTACGATCAGCGCGGCCACGGCCGTTCCGCCGGCGTTCGCGGCTACGTGCGGCGCTTCTCCGAATTCCTGGACGACCTCGACGCGGTGCTGCGGTACGTGCGCGGGCTCCATCCCGGACTTCCCGTCTGCCTGGTCGGGCACAGCATGGGAGGGCTCGTGGTGTCGGCCTTCACCCGCGAGCGCCAGCCCGACGTCGCTGCGGTCGTGACGTCGGGTGCCGCCCTGAAGCTCCGACCCGACGTCTCCACCGGCTCGGTCCGGATGGCGCGCCTCTTGTCCCGGGTGCTGCCTCGCCTGCGCTTCGAGGTCGCGTTCGACCCCGCCGATCTCGCCGGGGATCCGGAAGTGGGCCGGAAGTACCTGGACGACCCCCTCGTGTTCCGGAAGATCACCGTGTCGCTCGCGCGCGAGATCTTCGGAGCCATCGAACGAACCGGCGGCGGCGGTGCCGACGTTCGGCTCCCGATGTTGATGCTCCACGGCGAGGCGGATCCGATCTGTCCGGTCGAAGGCAGCTGCGCGTTCTTCGAGGACCTGCCTCACGCCGGGAAGCGGCTTCACACCTACCCCGGCCTGCTCCACGAGATCTTCAACGAGCCGTCCCACGAGAAGGTGTTCGAGGATCTCCAGCGCTGGCTCGACGAACGGATGGGCTAGCGATGGCTGGAGAACTCTCGCACCTCGATGCCAAAGGCCGCGCCCGGATGGTCGATGTCGGCGAGAAGCCGATCACGCGGCGGGTCTGCGTGGCCAGAGGCGAGGTGCGCGTGGCGCCGGAGACCCTGGCGCGCATCGCCGAGGGCGGTCTGCCGAAGGGGGATGTCCTGGCCACCGCCCGCCTGGCGGGGATCCAGGCCGGAAAACGGACCCACGAGTGGATCCCCCTCTGCCATCCGGTGCCCCTCGACGCAATCGAGGTCGAGCTGACGCCGGACGAGTCTGCGTCGCGAATCGTGATCCGCGCCCGGGCGGTCGCCCATTGGCGGACCGGGGTCGAGATGGAGGCCCTGGTGGCG
>JBHHVG010000294.1:0-4700 GCA_046754165.1 Myxococcota bacterium | reverse complement strand
CGCCTCCGGGCCCACCGATCGCGCGCGTACACCGGGAGGCGCTGCACTACCTCGGACTCCGGCCGGAGCGCATGCAGGCCCTGCGGCGTGGAGCGAGGCGTCGCGCCTGGTGGCCGGTCGTCGTCCTCCGCGGCGCCGGCGCGTGGGACCACGGCCGCAGCGTCGACGACGACCAGAGCTTCCTGTCCGGCGCGACCCGCTTCCTGCGGGATGACGAGCGCGATCGCAGCGACGAGTACGACGTCTCCCTCTCCCTGTCCTGGGATCTCGGCGGCGTCGCCTACGAGCCCGAGTCCATCGACGTCTCCCGCGAGACGCGCCAGGTGACAGAGCTGCGCGACGACGTGATCGACGAGATCACCCAGCTCTACTTCGAGCGGCGCCGCGTCCTGGTGCAGCTCGGCGGCGCGCCCGGCGGCGAACGAGAACGCCTGCGCCTGCGCGCCAACGAGCTCGCGGCCGGAATCGACGCCTGGACCGGCGGCTGGTTCGGCGAACAGCTCGAGTCCCTCGCCCCGTGAACCGGCTCCCCAGCCCATCCACAAGGAGAACCAGCATGCACCGCACATCCTGCGCGCGCGCCCTCGGCGCGCTGACTCTCGGCGTCGCGCTCGCGCCCCACACGGCGGCGGCCCTGCCGCTCCTCTCGGAGGTCTTCTACGACGCGGCCGGCTCGGACAACGGCCTGGGTTTCGTCGAGATCTACGGATCTCCAGGCACGATCCTCGACGGCTTCGTTCTGGAGGGAGTGAACGGCGCCCACGGCGCCGTCACGCCGAGCGTCACGCTCTTCGGCAGCATTCCGGAAGACGGCTTCTTCGTGGTAGCCGACGACGCTGGCGACGGCACCACGGGGGTGCCCGCTGCCGATTGGATCGTGAACTTCGACTTCCAGAACGGCCCGGACTCGGTCGTGCTGCGATCCGGCGGCGACCTGGTCGATGCGGTCGGCTACGGAAGCTTCGGTCCCGGTGAATTCTTCGCCGGCGAGGGCGCGCCCGCGCCCGATGCTCCCGCAGCTGCGAGTATCGCCCGTCGCTTCGCCAACGTGGACAGCGGCGACAACGCATCCGACTGGCTCGTGGCCGATCCCACGCCGGGCTCGGCGCCCCTGGCCGAGGTGCCGGAGCCGGACGCGGCGTTGCTGCTGACGGGCGGTCTCGTTGCGCTCGCGCATCGGGCTCGGCGCCACGCCCGTCGCTCCTCACACCCCTCCGGCGGCGGCTTCCCAACCGACCTCCCTGCTGCCGCCGCCAACCGCTCCGGCGCGCCCTGAGGGCGCGCCGGAGCCCCTTCTTCCGGTGCCGGCGCGTCGTTCGCCGGCCGCCGCCGCATTCGAATCCTGGTACGCTGCTCCCGGCATCTCGCCCGTCCGGGACGACGCCGCAGGAGCAAGCCGGTCCATGAAGTCCGCGTCCGGCAGGAACCTCGACGGTGGCGCCATCCGTGAGTGGGCTCGCGCGCACGTTTCGCTCTGCCTCGCCGTCCTGATCGTCCTCGCCTGCGCGCTCCGCGTCGTGCTGGCGGTCGAGAGCCCGCGGCCCTGGGGCTACGTCTGGGATCGCTACGACGCGCCGATCCGGCTGCTGTATGAGCGGCAGGGGGTGCTGCCGGAGTCGAAGGACTGCTTCATGTGTTACCACCCCCCGCTGTACTTCTACGCCAGTCTGCCGTTCTACCGCGCCGGGGTGCGTCTCTCCTCGGAGCGTCAGCTCGGCCTCGACCCGAATGCTCCGTTCCGGGCGGTCGCTTTCCTGTCGATGCTGTGCGCCGCCGCCGTCGTCTTCTACAGCGACCGGTTGTTGCGCCTCTACGGCTTCGCCGGTGACGTCCGCGTGGTAGGCTTCGCCCTCGCTGCCGTCTTCCCTTGTCTGTTCATCTCGTCCTGGAGCGTCGAAGCCGACATCCTGGTGACGGCCTTCCTGTCCGCGTTCCTGTTCGAGATCGCCCGCTACTTCACCGCGCCGGAGGGGAGTGCGCGCTGGCGCGTCGCGCTGCCCGCGATCTTCGCGGGGCTCTCGATCGGCACGAAGTACAGCGGCTGCGTGGCGGTACCCGTGGGCGTCGTGCTGATCGCGCTGCGCGGCCTTCACGCCCGAGCGTTGCGCCCGCTCGTGCGCGACCTCGCAGTGTTCGTTCTGGTCGCGGCGGCGATCGGAGGCTGGAAGTACGCCGACAACTTCGGCAAGTACGGCACCCCCCTGTTCTCGAACGGCAGCTCGCTGCCCGGCTTCTCGATCGAGAAGGTGTACCACTGGGAGGTCTACGACTTCGCTTCGTTTCGATTGGGCCAGCTCATCGCATTGATGGGGCCGGACAGTCCCGAAGGCAGGCTGACGCGGCTCCCGCCCTACGAGAGCGTGTGGACCACCCTCCACGGCCTGTCGTGGAGCGACATGAGCTTCTTCTCCCACGGTGCCGGCCGGCACGGCACCGACGGCGCCGGTCGGACGATGTACCCGCACCGCGAGATCCCCCAATGGATGCCCGCGAGCGTCCTGTCCCTGGCGGTGCTGCCGAACCTGCTGGCCCTGATCGGCCTCACGACGACGCTCCTGCGCCGCCCGGTCTGGCCGATCCACGTGCTCGTGGCGCTCAGCATGGGGGTGTACATCCAATGGGTGGCCGCACAGACCGCCTGGGCGCTGAAGACCAAGTACATCCTCTTCCTGCTGCCGGCCTATCTCCTCTACGCCGGGTTCGGGCTGCAGTGGCTGGAGCGGTGGGCTCCCGCGCCCGTCGTGAAGGCCGTGTGGTTCGCCCTCGGCGCGCTGGTCGTGCTCACCAATCTCTACATGTTCCGGTTCGCACTCGGCCGTTGAGCGGACGCGCTTCCCCTGGGGGCAAGGCACCTCGACGAGGCCGGGCAATCGCGTCCGCAGCGGGGAACGGGGTTCAGACGCGCGACGCGCCGGCCGATTGCCAATCGTGTACGCCCGCGACGGGCGGGAATTCCGTTCCCAGCGGAGCGCCCGACGTGTGCGCCGAAACTGGACAAGCCTCGCGCGGATGTGGAGACTCGCATGCGCCGGGCGGGACGTCGGGGGGCAAGGCCGGCGAATGATCACGGGCTCGAACACGAACGTGCAGTACCGCGGAAAGCTCTTTCACGTCCAGACCGAGGACAGCGGAAGGCGCAACCCGCACGTGATCAGCCACCTCTACTATGGCGGCACGATCCTCGCGTCGCACAAGACGACCTACGACGACCTTCTCGATCTGGCGTCGGACACGCTCGACCAGGGCGTGCGCGCGCTGATCGAAGAGCAGCACATCGCGATGTTGAAACGCCTGAAATGCGGTGACTTCGACGCAGTGATCGACCAGCGCATCGACGCGGCCGCCGCCGGCGACACGTCCCCGGACACGGATCCCGACACGGCACCGACGATTCCGCCCGAGAGCGCCGCGGAGTCCTCGCTGCCGCCGCCCACCCAGCCAGCCCTCGGTTCCCCGGATCGCCCGCGACCGACCGTTGCGGCAGCCGAGGAGGCTCCTGCGTTCGGTGACAGCGTCGACTCCGCGAAGCCCCTGGACGAGGTGATCCTCGACTACCTGGTGGAGAAGGCCCGCCACCGCGCGCGCGATCGCGGGGAGAACGCAGCGGACCGTTTGCGCAAGAAAGGGTGACGCGGCTCCAGCCGGGCACTTTCCGGAAGTGGCTCCGCCCGCGGTCCGGAGCGACGGAACGGAGCGCCCGGGGCGACGCGGCCATTCGCATGTACCACTGTTCCAAGTCGTACATGGCGGGGAGCTTCGCGCTGCGCGACGTGAGCCTCGAGTTCGCCAAGGGGGAGTTCGCGTTCCTCACCGGGCCGAGCGGCGCTGGGAAGACGACGCTGCTCAAGCTGCTCTTTGGCGCAGAGCAGCCGAGCGAGGGCCAGATCGTCGTGCTCGGACGCAACATCTCGCGCCTCGGTGACTCCGCCGTGCCACCGCTGCGCCGCAGGATCGGGGTGGTCTTCCAGGATTTCAAGCTGCTCCCGAGGCTCACCGTCGAGCAGAATGTCACCCTGGCCCTCGACGTCGTCGGGACGCCGCGACGCGAGGCGCGCGCCGCGGTGTTCGCGATCCTGAAGCAGATCGGTCTCCAGCACCGCCGCTATCACTACCCGCTCTCGCTATCGGGTGGCGAACAGCAGCGCGTCGCGATCGCGCGTGCGCTGGTGAACGAGCCCGAGATCCTGCTGGCCGACGAGCCGACCGGAAACCTCGACCCGGAGCTCACGGTGGACATCATGGATCTGATCGCGAGCGCGGCGACCCGGGGCACCACCGTGCTCGTCGCCTCCCACGAGCACGCGTTGATCTCCCGCTACGGCAAGCGGACAGTGCACCTCGAGGGCGGCAGGGTGAGTGAAGACCATCGCCCGGCAGGTTCCGCGTCGTGAGCCCGCTGGCCGTCAAGCTCGGCTATTTCGTGCGGTCCGCGGCGCGCGGCCTCCGCGGCAGCCCCGTCACCACCGCCGTCGCGGTGGTCACCATCGGCGTCAGCCTCGTTCTCGTCGGCGCGATTCAGCTGCTGCTGCGGAACATGGGGGAGCTGCTCGAGGACTTCGGAGACGACCTGCACGTCACGGCGTACCTGGAGGACGGCCTCGCAGACGCGGCCCGCGACGAGCTGACCCGGCTGATCCGCACCGTCGAGGGCGTCGCGGACGTCCGCGGCGTGTCGAAACAGGAAGCCCTCGAGCGCTTTC
>JBHHVG010000293.1:0-4706 GCA_046754165.1 Myxococcota bacterium | reverse complement strand
CCGACGACCTGCTGGCGCGCCTGCGCGCCAGCGAAGCGCTGCGGGTGAAGGGGTTCGTGGAGACAGCGGACGGCCTGCGCCTGGTCCAGGGCGTGGGTCCGCGCATCGAGCTCTGCGCCGTCGACGTGGTGCCGCCCCCGGCCCTGGTCGGCCGGCTGGTGGTGATCCGCCGGGCCTGAGGCGCCGGGCCGGGCAAGAAGAAGCCCGCCCCGGCGGGTGCCGGGGCGGGCGCACTTCGCTGCGAGCGGCGCGTCGCTACAGCGCGTCGCCCTTCGCCGCCTGGTCGAGACCCACCTGGCCCAGCAGGTCCGCGCGTTGCTGGCGCAGCGCTGCGTTCGTCGGGTCGCCGGCGATCTGCTCGCTGAGCGCCGCGATCGCGTCGTACCAGATCCCCTCCTCCGCGTACACGGCGGCGGAACGGGCCGCGCCCTCGCTGGCGAGGCGAGCAGTCAGCTGGCTCGTGGCATTCACGCGGTCGATGAAGCCGGTCGCGACGATGTCCTTCGAGCGCTCGTCGGGGTCGACGATGAGGGCGATCGACCACTGGTACTCGATGCCCGCGGCGAGCTTCGCGCCGTGATCCGACAGCTGGATCTGCTGGACGCCCGCCCGCGTCGGCGTCGGCAGCGTCGCCTCCACGATCGGCTCGATGCTCTCCTCGTCCTGTAGCGTGAACTCGACGTGGATGGACGCGTCGGGCACCTGGTCGATGAACCAGAACAGCGACGGCGCGGCCGAGGTCGTCTGACCCACGTGGTCCGGGGCCACGACGAAGAGGGCGGGGACCTTGTCGCTGCTGCCGCGCGACCCGCCGCCGACGGTCTGGGCCGGCTTCCCGATGGCCGGGGGCGTGTAGACGACGCGCATCGGCGGCGGGGAGCTCACCTGCTCGCCCTTCTCTGCGGAGGCGTCTGCGAGCGTGTCGTTCGAGGTCTTCTTCTCCTCGGCGCCCACGGATGCGGCGAACAGCAGGATCACGGACAGAATCACGGTGGTTATCGATTTACTCATGGGTGGGTCCTCCTGACGCTTCGGGTGGGGTTTCGGTCGAAGGTGTGGTTCGGCCGAGCACCCGATAGACGGTCACCGGTTCGTTCTTTCCCTTGACTTTGAAATCACCGACTCGCTCCGTATGGAACGTCCAATCGAGCTGATTGCGCGTCTCCTCGTTGATCAGGATCCGCGAGGGCTGCTTCTCGAAGTCGTGTTCGACGCGATCGAGGCCGAGACTCTCGAGCCGCTGCGCGGTCACGACGGCGTCGCCCACCACGCCGTACTTCAATCGGTCCGCGCTGCCCATGCTGCCGGCGACGACCGGGCCCGTGCAGATGCCGACCCGGATTCCGACCGACGGGCGACCTTCCGCGACCCACGTGTCGTTCAGTCGGCGCAGCGCCTGCTCCATGCCGAGGGAGGATACCACTGCGGTCGTCGCGTCGAGCCGAACGCCATCCGGATCCAAGCGCGGGATCGGGATTCCGTAGCAGGCCATCATCCCGTCGCCGAAGTAGTCCTCCACCATTCCGCCGCGGTCGAGCACCTCTTGCGCCATCGCGCCGAGGAAGCCATCGATCCACTCCATCAGCTCGGCGGGGTCCATCTTCTCGACGTTGCCCGTGTAGCCCTTGATGTCGATGAAGAGGATGGTCGCCGTCAGCCGGACGGGCTTGGGGCGTCCGCCTTCGAGGAACTCGTCGCGGTGTTGCCAGACGTCCTCGGCCACGCTCCGGGTGACGTGCCGGGAGAAGAGATTCATGATCTCGGCGCGCTCCGCGCGCTCGCGCCCGCGGCTGTAGGCGGCGACCACGCCCAGGGAGCTCGCCCAGGCCAGGGCCGGCGGCAGCACCGGAATCCACCAGCCGGCCTGCAGCGCGGTCCAGCCGAGGGCCCACAGCCCGCCCAGGCCTCCGAAGCCCAGCATCGCGAGGCCCCAGCCGACCGGCATCCACAGCATCAGCGCCGCGGCGAGGGCCGCGCTCACGACCACCATCGCGGCTTCGTGCCCCTGGGTGGGCGCGCGCAGGGGGGCGACCTCGCCCAGGGCCGTGCGGATGATCTGGTCCGCCATGCGGCCGTGCAGCGCCGCGCCCGAAATGTGGACCCCGGTCTTCGCGGCCGAGCCGAAGGGCGTCCGGAAGCGGTCGGTCAGGCTCTCCGCCGCCACGCCGATCGTGACCACGCGGTCGCGGACGACCTCCGGGTCGAACGCGCCGTCGAGCAGCTCCGTCAGCGTCATCACCGGGAAGGCGTCCGGCGCCCCGCGGTAGTCGAGGGCGTACTGATAGCCGCCGGTATCGGCGGTGGAGTAGCCGCCGAAGCCCTCGGGCAGCGGGGGCAGGCTGTGCGCGCCGAGCCGGACGACCGACGGATCGTCGGGGTCCGCCTTCGGGAAGATGCCCTCGTCGCCGAGGTAGAGCATCGCCAGGTGAAACGAGAGCCCGACTCCGACGCCGCCCTGGCTGTCGTCCATGTAGAGCAGGCCCCGGCGCACGGTGCCGTCCGGGTCGAGCACCATGTTGTTGAAGCCGACCTGGGCGGTGCCCGCGAGCACTTTCGGCGGCCCCACGCCGTGGGCACCGTCGTCTGCGAACTTCGACGGAACGATCACCCGGGGCTGGCTGCGAAAGACGGCGTCGAGCGCCTCCGATCCCGGGGGAACCGGGATGTCGCGGTAGATGTCGATGCCGATGGCCCGCGCCCCCGCACCGGCGAGGTTCTCGATGGCGCGGGCGAGCTCCCGATCGGGAATGGGATAGGTGGCGAGATTCTGGATGTCCTGCTCCTGGACCTCGACCACGAGCACCCGCGGTCGGCCGGTTCCCGGCGGAATGCGCCCCACGTAGTGATCGAACGCGACGAGCTCGAGGCGCTCCAGCCAGCCCTGGTGGCGGGCTCCCAGGATGGCGATCGAAACCAGCGCGGCGATGACGAAGGCCATCACGGCGGGGTTGCTGCGGCGGAGGACGTGCCGGTCCATGCTCGGGGCTTCCCGCGGCCAGTTTCGGTGTCGGGGAGAGTACCGGTTCGGCCCTCGGACCGACTCTCCGACCCGTCGAACGCATTCTAGCCGGGCGTCCGAGAGCGGCGCTGTGAATCGCTTCACAGCTCCCCCCCCCAACCCGGAATCAGTGCGATTCCAACGCGTTCTCGTGTCTTCTGCACATCCGGGAAGGTGCGTCTCGGTGCCGCAAGATGGGGCGCCGAGGGCCCTCGACGCAGCGTTTGGGCCGTCGCTGCAAGTCCGTAATTTTCCAATTGTATTTCGTGATACCTCCGCATATAAATAGAGTTCGGAAGCAACCAGGGAGTCCGGACCAATGGGGTCGAATACGATGCGCGTTCTGGCGCTGACACTCGCAGTGTCGGCCGGTCTCGGAATTGTGGCCTGGAGTGCCTCCGCGGCGCCGGTGATCGTCGATTTCGACTCCGACCCGATGTTCATGAACGTCCCGAACGGGTTCACCAGCGCGAGCTCGCCGGACGTCCACTTCAGCGACACCAACGGCAACGACCTGCTGCTCGTCAACAGCGCGACGGCCACCAACGGCAGCAACGCCTTGGCCGTGCTCTTCGACCACGACGACAGCGGGCTCTTGATGGAGTTCGACTTCCTGGCGACCGAGCTCAGCCTGGACTTCGGCAACGACCTGGCCTTGCTGTCGAGCGCCGGAGACATGGCCGTGCTCACGGCCTTCCTGGACGGTTCCTTCGTGGGCGTGGCGCTGGTCGCCCTGAACCGCAACTTGGCGATGGACCAGTCCATCGGCTTCGCGGGGACGGCGTTCAACTCGGCGGTGTTCAAGTACGACGTGAACCCGCAGCTCGGCCTGACCGAGGCGGTCGACAACATTCGCATCGTTCCGTCCGCAGCGGTTATCCCCGAGCCGACGGCAGCGGTCGTATTCGGAATCGGCGCGCTGCTCCTCGGGACGGCCCGCGTACGCCGCCCGGGCCTCGATCGCACGTGAGATTTTCCTCCGAAACGCGGCTGAGACGGCGCTCGGGGTAGGACAGACTCAGGCAACGGCTCGAGCCCGACACAGCCCAGTGACTCTCGGCTTTGGCGGTACGGGCCAGGCGGAGATGAATATGGCTCGTCGGCTCACCACGATCGCGGCACTCACGGGTTGGCTGCTGCTGCAGGCCAGCGCGGGGACGGCTCAGCCCGTCACCGGGCACTCGACCACGGATGACGTGCTCGGCGGCGTCTTCGTGGGCGTGGTGGGGCAGGGGAAGATCGGCGACCGTGCCCCCCTGGGCGACGTCGAGCTGGTTCTCGCGCAAGACATCCTGAGCCCGCTCGCGACGGCAGACTTTGCCTGGGTCAGCGGCACTCCCTACGCCTGGTCGCTGAGCTTCGAGCCGGGCTCCCTCGGCGGCGCCGCCGTATTCACCGTCGCTGGCATTCCCCTCCTGATGGCGACGGCGACGCCGTTCAACAGCTTCTACATCCGCGCGTCGGCAGACCTTCCCGGCACCGCCATCACGGTGAGCAACCTGGTCTTCGGTCCGCCGCCGAGCGCCGGCGGCGGTGGCAACTCGATCTTCGAGTCCGGAGGCTCCATGACGCCGGCCGGCGCGGTCGCCGACGGCGACGACGCCCCGCTCGACATCCTGAAGATCAGCGGCGTCGAGCTGCTCGCCGGCTTCACGCTGGCGGGCCAGGTGACACTGGAGTTCGACGGCCTGGCTCCGCCTACGGGCTC
>JBHHVG010000292.1:0-4719 GCA_046754165.1 Myxococcota bacterium | reverse complement strand
GTCGCGGTCTCGAGGACGCCCGAGCGCCTCAGGGCACGCCATAGCTCTTGTGGGTCTGCGGAATCACGCGCACGTCGGAGAGCAGGCGCTCGAGCCGATTCGCCAGCCCGAGCAGTCGGCCAGGATCGGCACCCTCCTTGACCGATCCAAACGGCGTCACCGGCTGCACGATCACGGGGATGTCGCGGTCGACCCGCGACACGCGGTCGGCCATCTCGTCGAGCTCATCGTCTTCGCTGCCCGGGGTCACCACCACTTTCACCATGACCTCGGGCGCGCTGCGAGCGATCCGTAGGAACGCCTCGTGCGCGGCGTGAAACGCCTCGACCGGCCCGTGCCGCGGGTCCGCTGCCCGCCGCACGTCGCTCGTGAGCTTCCAATCCATCGAGACGACATCGACGGCTCCGAGCACCTGACCGAGCGCATCCGCGAGCAGGCCGTGGGTTTCGAGATAGAGGCGCGGCCCCCGCCCGCGCAACCGCGCCGCCACCGCGAGAACCGCGTCGGGCTGGAGCAACGGCTCGCCGCCGGTGAGGCTCACGAATCGGTGCGCGGCGAACTCGAGCGCTTCAGCAGCAGCGATGACGGCGTCGATGGCGACGGGGTTGTCGCACTCTCGATAGTCCCCGCTGCCGCGCGCCCGCTCGATGCGACAGCGGACGGCGGGCTTCCAGGAGTGCGGGGTGTCGCACCAGCGGCAGCGCAGGTCACATTCCCCGAAGCGAATGAACAGAGTGCTCATGCCGGCATGGATCCCCTCACCCTGCACGGACGAAAAGATCTCGACGAGGTTCGCTTCGGCGTCCCGCATCAACCCTCGAGGATCGAGCGCCCCATGCCAATCGTCGCAATCATCTCGTCGAATCTCTCTGGATGGATTGCGACGTCCCGGATCCGCACGCGGGCCACGTGATCTTCACTCGAAAGCGGAATCGCCCAGTCGTGCTTGGAGACGATCTGGTCGACCATGCCGGAGAGGTCGAGACTTCGCCGCCCTCGTCCCTCGTCTCCCCCGAGGATGACGAGGTCCGTTCCTTCCACCATCGCGACCGACACCTGGGCCTCGTAGCGTTCGCGTGCGATGCGAGAGATCAGGTGCGGGTCGAGGTGTCCCGGCGCCTGAACGAGCACGAGCGTGTAACCGCCGAAGTGCACCAGCCGAAAATCGCGTCCGGAGACGAACTCCACCTCAGGCGGCGGCGGTGGCGTGATGACGTCGGCCGCCTCCTTGGCCAGGTCGCTCGGGCGTCCAGCGAGCAACGGGCTGATGTCCGCAGTGCGATCCCCGATGCGCTGCGAGACCTCTCCCAGACGATTCCACCACAACCGTCCCCAGCGCTCGTAGTCGTGCTCGCTGAAGCGTCCTGTCGCCAGCTCCACGACCTTGTCCGAGAAGCGGCTGCGTCGGGTGCGCACGGCCAGCGCTTCGGACAAGCTGCTTTCGGCGCCCGGCGTGACGTGGAGGTTCTCCTTGCCGATCACCTCCGCCATCGCCCCCAGGTCCTCCGGCGGCCACTCGTGGTGATCGAACCAGGCCAACCGGCCGCGATACAGCGAGGCCGCCTGCAACGCGTCGCGCGCGGGCGACGCCATGAAGCCGATCAGGTAGATCGGCGTATCGTCGCGAAGGTCCGTCGCGACCCCGCGAAAGAAGGTCATGAGATCTTCTTGCGTGTACACCCACACGCCCTCGATCTGCCGCAGGTCGCGGGCCAACAAGATTCCGCAGATCAGGGACAGTCGATCCGCATGGACGGCGATCGCCGCCCGCTTGCGCGGCATGCTCAAGGTCGCTTCGGGCTCCGCGTCGGGCTCCTCGCCGCGTTCTCGGGCACGCAACTCGGCTTCGCGCCGGCGGCGGGCGAGGTCGTCCTCGCCCTCCTCCTCTTCCTCGTCGTCGTAGGCCGGCTCCGCCTCTCCTGCGAGCCCGGGTATCTCGTTCAGCGGAGCGAGGCTTTCGGAGAGATCGTCCGGGTCGTCCGCGGCATCGAGGTCGACATCGCTGGCGCGCGCCGAGCTGCGCCCGCGGCTGCGTCCTCGGCGTTGGCCGCCCGGGCGTCCGTTCTCCTGTTCCTCTCCATCGCCGGCCCCCTCCGAATCCGCCTCGGCGTCGAGTGCCGCACTGCCTTCTGCGGATTCTTCGCCACCGGCTCCACTGCGCCCGCGGCGGCGCCGACCGCGGCCTCGCCGGCTGCGTCGGCTGCCACCCTCCTCACGCGACTCCGAGGAGCGGCGCGGCTCGTCCGCCAGATCGAACAGGGAGACCTCGTCGAATCCCTCGGCCTCCGCGACTCCGTCGACACCACCCGACGCTTCGCTGCGCTCGCTGTCCCGCGGACGCCGGCCGCCGCGCCGACCACGGCCTCGCGAGCGCGAGCTGCTGCGTTGGGCCGGCGACGTCTGGTCCTCTGCCTCCGGGACACTGGCGTCGGCCACGGTCCGCGCCACCGCGGCGGCACCTTCGCGCAGAGCGAGCACCGGGTCGCGCCCCCGGCGCGGTTCGATGTCAAAGGTCGCGTGTTGGATTCCGAGCGAGCCGAGCACGCGCAGCACCGCCGCGTCGAAGCTCTTGGCCGCCAGCAGCAGCCGGGGCGTCGCGATGCGAAGTGGCGGGCCGGCGTCCGCGATCAGCAGCGGCAACGCCGGCCGGAGCGCCAGGGCAGCGTCGAGGATCGCGCCGAGGCCCGCGAGGCCCAAGTGATCGCGGATCGCGGCAACCACCGGGCGGCCGTCGTCGTGCACGCCGACGAAGTCGACGACCTCCCCGTCCGAACCTCCGACGGGCCAGGCCTTGGCACTCCGGACGCCGGCGACCTCGGCCAGGGGCCCAGCGAGCTGCGCGCGGAGCCCCTCCTCACTTCCACGGACCCGCCGATCGTTGAGCCGCTTCCGGAGCAGGCCTTCGAGACGATCCATCTCGGTGGCCAGCGTGTCAGCGCGGAGCGGCGCCGTAGAGCGCTCGCCCTCGAGAACCTCGAGTCGGATCTCCTCGCCGTCGGCGCGAATCGCCGCCACGCGGCGCGCCAGCACCACGAGCTCGACACCCGCGTCGACACCGCGCACGGCGCCCGCGTGCTTGGCGGCGAGCCCCTCGAAGACCACCACGGCCCGCAGGAAGAGCGCCCGATC
Organism: Myxococcota bacterium; assembly: GCA_046754165.1. Lineage (GTDB taxonomy): Bacteria > Myxococcota_A > UBA9160 > UBA9160 > SMWR01 > JAFDEI01. The sequence continues at coordinate 1,590 of JBHHVG010000292.1, read as the reverse complement.
CGACGCGCGGTGAAGGCCCGCCGCGATTCGCCCCGGAGAATCCAAGATCGGAGGCACACCCTCCGCCTCGACCGCTCCCCGGTCGTCTCCCAGCGCGGGATGCGCGACGGCCGAGAGCGAGAAGGGCTGCTGGGCCGAAGTCACGGCTCCGAGCCGGCTGCGGGCCGCGGCGTGCCACTGTGGCGCCACCGCGAAGGCCTCGACCTGCGCCCCCTCCTCGACCAGGCGCTTCGCGATGGCGACGGTCGCGAGCACCGCGTCTCCACCGTGCCGGGGTGCGAAGCCCACGACGAGCTTGCCCTCGCCACGGTCGGCGACGCCCACGACAGCGTGCACCGCATCGATCTCGTCGTCCGACACGGCCTCGAGACCCTCGGTCTCGACGATGCCCGCCTCGATGACCTCTTGGAAGATCCGCTCCGCGTCAATCGGCGCGTGCTTCGCCTCGATGGAAACCTTGCCTTTTCTTCCCCGCCCGAATCGGCGTCTCATTCACTCCCCTTTCGACACACATCGGTCGTCGTCGCGCCATCGCGCTCGCCGTTCCCGGTGCGTCGTTCATTCGTCTCATTCCTCTGCGTCGGCGATCACCACGACTTCTTCCTCGATCAGGATGACGGTTGCGTCGAGGACGAGGCGGCGAAACTCCGTCAGCAGACGATCGTTGCCGACGGCGGCGCTGACGCGCTCCTTGTTCTTCGCGAAGTCGAGCAGCAGACCGCCCAGCAGCTTCCGGTCGGAGTGCGTATGCTTCACGACGAGATTCAACTTCGCAAGCGGAATATCGATTCTCATGTCCTTCATTTCGGAGAGATCGTCCGGCAGCGACGCCTTCAGGACCTCCATCACGACCATGCCCGTGCCCTTCGTGAGCGACGCGCGCCAGTAACGACCCTGTGCGAGCAACAACGATTTGGACCTCCTAGGGCTGGACGATCGGAGAGGATTCCTCCCCCCCCACCGTCTCGTCCAACTTGTCCAAGACCGGCGTCATCAGGACCTCGAGCATCGCACGCGCGGTGGGTTGCTCTTCCGGGACGTCTCCCCGAAGGCCGTCGGCCGCCGCGAGAAAGGCCCGGGCGTCATCGACGCGACCCCACTTCCAGTAAACGTAGGCCGTCTCGTCGAAGCGCTCGGCGCAACGGGCCGCGTAGGGGCCCCCGTAGAGCGCCGTGAGCGACTCGGCGATCACGTCATCCGCCTGTTCGCGCCGCGCAGCGACCGGCACGACCAGCTCGCTCTTTCCCAACGCGGCGATCTTCTCGCCGGCGGCCTGGAGCCTCTCGTCCTCGGGCGGCCAGGGCCCGATCTCCCGCTCGCGGATCAGCTCGACGACGCGCGGGACGAGGTCCGCTGAGACGTCGCTGAGGGCCTCGCGCGCCAGCTCACCGGGCGTGTGCGCCCCTTCTGGGGAGGCCGCCACGTGCGTCCGCCATTCCGAAAAGCCGCGGGGCGCCGGACGGTTGTCGGGCTGGAATCCGGCGATCCGGGCGATCAGCGCGCGGACGGACGCCGGCGACGCTGCGACCGCCGGGCGGTCGCCAGTGCGGGTGATCTCGCGCAGGAAGCGGCGCACCTTGCTGCGACCTG
>JBHHVG010000291.1:0-4728 GCA_046754165.1 Myxococcota bacterium | reverse complement strand
CTCTGCGACACCCCGGAGCGCCGGGCCTTCATGAAGAAGCTGGCCGCCGAGGGCTGGCTCGGCATGACCTGGCCGGTCGAGTACGGTGGACAGGCGAAGCAGGGGGTGTACGAGTACATCCTGAACGAGGCGCTCGCGCGCCGCGGCGCGCCCCAGATCGGCAAGGGCGTCGGGATCATCGGCAAGACATTGATCCGCCACGGGAGCGAGAAGCTCAAACGGGAGTTCCTGCCTCAGATCATCAACGCCGAGATCGAGTTCGCCGTGGGCTACAGCGAGCCCCAAGCGGGCTCCGACGCCGCCAACATGCAGCTGAAGGCGGAGAAGGTCGAGGGCGGCTGGAAGCTCAATGGTCAGAAGATATGGACGACCTCTGCGCACTTCGCGGACTGGTACTGGTTCGGCGCGCGCACGGATCCGGACAAGTCGAAGCACGACGGCATCAGCCTGTTCCTGTTGCCGATGGACGCTCCCGGACTCGAGATCCAGAGCATGCCGACGATCGGAAAGGACACCACCAATCAGGTCTTCTTCAACGACGTCTTCGTCGCCGACGAGTACATGGTCGGCGAGCGGGGAGCGGGCTTCCGCTACATCTCCGAAGCGCTCGACCTCGAGCGCTTCACGATGTTCACCTTCTCACCCATCGAGGAGCGGGCGGAGCTGCTCTGCCACCACGTGGCAACGGCGACGTGCGACGGCCTGCCCCTGCGCGGCGATCCGGTCGTTCGCCGGGAGATCGCGCAGCTGGTGACCCAGACCGAGGTCGCGCGCGTGCTCGGCTACAAGTTCGTCGCCGCCTCGATCAAGGGCGGGAAGCCGCCGACCCTGCAGGCTTCCCAGTACAAGCTCTTCGCGACGCAGCTCTCGCAGCGCTGCGCCGACCTCGCACTCGACATCCTGGGCGCGGCCGCGCAGCTGCGGGTCGATACCGAGGATGCGCCACTTGCCGGACGCTTCGAGGGGACGTACCGCTGCACCGTGGTCGAGACCATCGGCGGTGGAGCCTCCGAGGTCCAGAAGAACATCATCGCCCGTCGTGGGCTGGGTCTGCCCAAGAACTTCTGACTCCGCTGATCCGGTCGCGGCGACGCGATCGTGAGGTTCACCATGGACTCCACACCGCCGCTGCTCGACGGCACCACCGTGCTCGATCTCTCGAGCGTGGGTCCGGCGTCGCGGGCGAGCCGGATGTTGGCCGACTATGGCGCGACGGTGGTCAAGGTCGGACCCACGGCGCGCTTGGGTGCGCTCCAGGTGCGGCCGCCGTTCCACTCGTACGGTGCCGGGCGTGGCATGAAGCGCATCCAGATCGACCTCAAGGTTCCTGCCGGTCTCGAGGCGTTCCTGCGGCTGGCCGCCGCCGCGGACGTGTTGATCGAAAGCTACCGCCCGGGCGTCGCCGATCGATTGGGAATCGGCTATGACGCGGTGAGACAGCGGAACCCCCGCATCGTCTACTGCTCGACCAGCGGCTACGGCCAGGACGGGCCGGCTGCGGGCTGGGCGGGCCACGACATCAACTACCTCGCCATGGGCGGCTTCCTGGCCTGCACGGAGCCGCGGGTCGATGGCGGACCGCCGATCCCCGGGGCCACGTTGGCGGACAGCGCCGGGGGCGGGATGCACGCGGCGCTCGCGATCCTGGCCGCGCTGGTGCGGCGCAGCATCAGCGGCGTCGGTCGCTACCTGGACGTCTCCGCTGCCGAGGGCGTGCTGTCGCTGATGTCCCTCGCAATCGACCAGTACCTCGCCACCGGCGAGGTGGCCGGTCCGCGCAAGGTGCTGCTCACCGGGCGCTACGCATGCTACGACCTGTACCGCGCCCGCGACGGCAAGTGGCTTTCCGTGGGCGCCATCGAGCCGCACTTCTACACGAACCTGTGCAAGGCGCTGGGGCTCCCGCAGTACGCCGATCACCAGCGGGACGATGGCCGCCAAGACGAGATTCGCGCCGCCTTCGAGCGGGTCTTCGCCGAGCGCGACCGGGACGAGTGGGTGGCTCTGCTCGCGCCGAGCGATACCTGCGTCGCCCCGGTCTACACGCTGCCGGAGCTCGTGGACGACCCGCACTTCGTGAGTCGCGACGTCATGGACGCACTTCATCCGCGCGAGGGGCGCTTCCGCCAGATCGGGCCGGTCCTCGCGGGCAGCGACCGCGGCCAGGGCGTTCACCGTGTGCGTCCGCAGGACGAGACGGACACCGATGCATTGCTCGCAGGCGTCGGAATGCGAAACCGCGAGATCGATGAGCTGCGCGATCAGGGTGTCGTCGAGTGAGGTCGCGCCGCCTGTTGCGAAGAGGAGATCGGAAGGATGTCTGACGAGCTGCCGGCGGAAATTACGGCCTGGATCGGCGAGGAACGCTGCGTCGAGAAGACGGAGTTCCCGATCGAGATGGGCTACGTCGCCACGACCTGCGCCTCGGTCGAGAACGGCAATCCCCTCTACTGGGACGCGAAGGTCGCTCAGGAGCTCACGGGCGGGCCGATCGCGCCGCCCTCGATGATCTCGGTCTGGTTCCGTCCACACCACTGGGCGCCTGGGCGAGCGCGGCCGCACCAGCCGCTCCAGGTCCACTTCGACCTCAAGCGGGCCTTGGATCTGCCGGAAGCCGTGATGACCGACAACACCATCACCTTCGGCGTGCCGGTGCGGCCAGGCGACACGCTCGAGACCTGCCAGATCCTGCGATCCGTGAGCGCACCCAAGACCACGAAGCTCGGAACCGGTCGATTCTGGGTGATCGACGTCGTCTACACCAATCAACGCGGCGAGCACGTGGGCACCGAGAGCTACACCGGCTTTGGCTACAAGAGGGAAGCATAATGGCGAGCGATCATCCGAATCTGACCATCGACTCCGTTCGGGAAGGTGACGAGCTGCCGCTCCTCTCCTACGTCGTGACGACGACGACCGTGGTCCTGGGAGCCCTCGCGAGCCGCGACTGGCGCCCGATGCACCACGACAAGGAGTTCGCGATCCACCGGAACGGAGCCAAGGACATCTTCATGAACACGCCGAACCAGGCCGCGTGGTTCGAGCGCTACCTCACGGATTGGACGGGGCCGAAGGGGCGCCTGGGCAAGATCCAGTTCCGCATGAAAGACTCCGTCTATCCCGGGGACACCATGGTGTTCCGCGGGAGCGTGGCCGCGGTCGAGACCGACGCCACCGGCTGCGGCTGGGCGACCCTGAAGCTCAGTTTGTCCGTCGGAGACAAGCCCGTCACCGACTGCACGGCGAAGATCGCCCTGCCGTTGAACGACGACGACAACCCTTGGAAACGAACCGCGGACCAGTGGGCTCCCTGAGCCCGCCGATCCGGAAGCGAAGGATATCGAGAGGAACGAGATGGATCTGGAGTTCACGGAAGAGCAGGACATGCTGCGCGAGACGGTTCGCCGGGTGTGTGCCGAGCACGCGCCTCTCGATGTCGTCCGCGCCATGGAGACCGATCCGAAGGGCTACCCGCCGGAGTTCTGGAAGCAGCTCGCGGAGCTCGGGATCCTGGGCATCCGGATCCCCGAGGAGCATGGCGGAACCGAGATGTCCCTCCTCGACTCGGTGATCGTGTACGAGGAGTTCGGCCGCTCGCTGGTACCGACGCCTCACTTCGTGAGCGCCGTCCTCTCGGCCGGCCTGCTGCTCTCGGCGGGGCGCGAAGAGCAACAGCAGGAGTGGCTGCCGAGGATCGCCTCGGGCGAGGCCATCCTCTCGCCGGCCTGGCTCGAGCCCGACCGCGGCTATGGAGCGTCCGGCGTGCAGCTCGGCGCGGAGGTCGAGGGGGACGGATTCCGGCTCTCGGGCACCAAGCGGCACGTCCACTTCGTCAACTCCGCAGCGCGCCTGATCGTGCTGGCGCGAACGGGCGAGGACGACATCGGTTTCTTTCTGGTCGACCCCGACGCCTCGGGCGTCCGGGCGACCCAGCAGCAGAGCCTGGCGTCGGACACCCAGTTCAGGGTCGACTTCGACGGCGTTCGCGTGAGCGCTGGTGACCGCATCGGTGCCGGTAGGGTGGGCTGGGCCGAGTGGCATGCCGTCATGCTCGACGCGATCGTGCTGGCCGCCGCCCAGGCCATGGGGGGCGCCGCCCAGGCCCTCGACATCACCTGCAAGTACGCCGTCGAGCGCGAGCAGTTCGGCAAGCCGCTCGCCGCGTTCCAGGCCATCTCCCACTACCTCGCTGACGCCGCAACGGCCGTCTCCGGGGGGAGCACCCTGGTGCACGAGGCCGCCTGGGCGCGGTCGCAGGGGAAGTCGATCGAGCGCCTGGCGCCCATGGCGAAGCTCTTCGCGTGCCAGACCTACCGGGATCTCACGGCCATGGCCGAGCAGGTCTGGGGGGGCGTCGGGTTCACCATCGAGTACGACATCCAGCTCTACTTCCGGCGCGCCAAGCAGCTCCAGCTGTCGTGGTGGGACACGCGGTATCTCGAAGAGCTGGTGGCCAGCAGCGTGCTCGACGGAAGCGCCGTCTGAACGGGCCGCCATGAGCCGAAAAAGGGACATGGGGCGGCCGACGGCCCTGCGCGACGCAGCTCAGGTGTCTGGTTGGGAGCGCGAGGTCGACGTGCTGATCGTGGGACTCGGCGCGGCCGGGGCGTGTGCCGCGCTCGAGGCGCGGCGGGCCCGCGCCGAGGTGTTGGTGCTCGAGCGCGCCGGCGGCGGCGGTGGAACGTCGGCGCTCTCGACGGGACAGCTCTATCTCGGCGGCGGGACGCC
>JBHHVG010000290.1:0-4751 GCA_046754165.1 Myxococcota bacterium | reverse complement strand
ATTGGGAGTTGTCATCGAGGCTTCTCTGAAAATAGAGTTCGCCAGACGAAATCGAGAACTCGTTGAAGGCCCGCGACGTAAAGTAGATCCCCTCTCCGGAGTGACGTTTGGGATCCGTCGTCAGCTTGCCTTTGGAAAGCTCCAGCAGGGCATGGCGTGGGTCGTGAAGTTGCAATTCCTCTTGGATCTTGTGGAAGATCCCGACACCGAAGTCACGAACGAACATCCGGATGTCCCGCATGTTCATGGTCATGCCGATTGTGAGTTTTTCAGATTCGGAATGGTCCACGACATTGTTGACCATTTCCGTGAAACCATACTCACAGATCTGTTCGATGTTTTCCGGAACACCTTCGAGCTTTGGGAGAATGTACTCACGCCACACCCTGTCCTCTTCGAGCTTGGGAGTAACGTCTAGTTCTCGACGCTCTTGGGTGAGGTCTCGCAGCGTGTAGCGTCGCGCGCGCGTCTTCCCGTGAGCGATCAGATCGCCACCATCGACCAGCCGTCGAACGTGCTTGTGGACGGTCTGCCGGGAAACACCAAAGGCATTCGCGATGAACCGGACGAGATCAGCGGGGTGATCCGGTGTCGCGAGGACCGCGGCCAGTTGGATCACTTCGGGAGTGGGGGCAATCTCAGGCTGTATATTGTCAGTGCTGCGTGTTTCTTTTGACTCCATGAACGCTGCTTATTGTAAGTTACGAGTGTCTATATTGTCAACTCCGGAGAGACAAATTGACACCAGGAACGGATAGCTGTTCAAATTCAGATACTTACGATGGACTTGCCCATGAAGACGCACCGCGGCGGGCGCGCGCAGGTTGCTAGGCTCGGTCCCCCAGGAAACCACCCCCGAACCCACCCGCTGCCACGCGGCTGCGACCAGAGGAGCCCCCTTGGACTTCGACTACAACGACAAGACGAAGCTCGCCCTGAACCAGCTCCAGGCCTTCATGGACGAGCACATCCTCCCCAACGAGCGGGCCTACTACGAGCAGCACGACGCCCTCGGCGACCGCTGGCAGACTCCGCCGATGATGGAGGAGCTGAAGGCGAAGGCGCGGGACGCGGGCCTGTGGAACCTCTTCCTGCCGCACAGCGACCGCGGCCCCGGCTTTAGCAACCTCGAGTACGCGCCGCTGTGCGAGGTGATGGGGCGGGTCGGCTTCGCGCCCGAGGTGTTCAACTGCGCAGCGCCCGACACCGGCAACATGGAGACGATCGAGCGCTACGGCAGCGAGGACCAGAAGAAGAAGTGGCTCGACCCGCTGCTCGAGGGCCGCATCCGTTCGGCCTTCGCGATGACGGAGCCGGCAGTGGCGTCGTCCGACGCGACCAACATCCAGACCGAGATCCGCCGAGACGGCGACGACTACGTCATCAACGGCACCAAGTGGTGGACGTCCGGCATCGTCGATCCGCGCTGCAAGATCCTGGTGGTGATGGGCCGCACGAACCCCGACAACCCGGTCCACTCGCAGCAGAGCATGATCCTGGTGCCGCGCGACACGCCGGGCGTGACGGTGAAGCGCTTCCTGCCGGTGTTCGGCTACGACGACGCGCCCCACGGCCACGGCGAGGTGGTCTTCGAGGACGTGCGCGTGCCGGCGGAGAACATCCTGCTCGGCGACGGCCGCGGCTTCGAGATCGCGCAGGGGCGTCTCGGGCCCGGGCGCATCCACCACTGCATGCGCGTGATCGGCGTGGCGGAGCGGGCGCTCGAGAAGATGTGCGCGCGGCTCATGACCCGCGAGGCCTTCGGCAAGAAGATCTACGAGCACTCGGTGTGGGAGGAGCGGATCGCGAACGCCCGCATCGAGATCGAGTGCTCGCGGCTGCTCACGCTCAAGGCCGCGCACATGATGGACACGGTCGGCAACAAGGTCGCGCGGGCGGAGATCGCCATGATCAAGGTGAAGGCGCCGGTGACGGCGCTCGCCATCATCGACGACGCCATCCAGGCCCACGGCGGAGGTGGCGTGACCAGCGACTTCGGGCTGGCGAAGGCCTGGGCGCAGATGCGGACGCTGCGGCTGGCGGATGGCCCGGACGAGGTGCACCGCCGGACCATCGCGAGGCTCGAGCTGAAGGGGCAGCGGGAGATCGCCGGGCTCGGTCAGAACCGGTAGCGCGCCCCCACGAGCTGCCAGGTGAAGTAGAAGCGCTCGCCCAGCAGCTCGTCCGGGAGGAAGTGGAGCTGCATCGCACTCTCGAGGGAGACGCTCTCGTTGATGGCGTAGCCGATCCCCATCCCGGCCTCGATCAGGGCCTCGACGTCGTCGCGGTCGGAGCGGTTGTTGCGCTCCCGCTCGAGATAGGCGAACCCGAGGCCCGCGTTGACGAAGGGACGAAACGCCGACGGCTCTTCGCCCTCGCGGCTGAAGAGGTCGAAGCTGTACCGCAGGTCGAGGGCCGACTCGACCAGGGTCCTGCGATCGCTGATCCCGATCTGGAGCTGGGGCCCGAGGGAGAGGCCGTTGCCGAAGTCGTAGGGTGCTGCGAACTGCGTCAGGAAGCTGTCGGGATCCGCAGTGAAGCCGATGCCGCCGGAGAGCGACCAGCCCGCGTGCTCACCGGCCGCCGGCTCGCCCGGATCCTCCTGGGCGTGAGCCGCCAACGGAGCGAGGAGCAGCGAAAGGATGCAGACCATCGGGATGTATCGAAAGATCATCCGCGGGATCGTAGCGGCGGCGGAGTGGCCGGGCTAGCGATCCCGATCGCGTTGGGGGCGCAGCGGTTCGTCGAACGGGTCGTCGGGTCGAAGCGCGGATCCTGTGAGGCCGGGTAGACGGGGAGCGATGCCTCGGCGTCGAGATCGGTGAGGGTTCGAGGATTCAAGAAAAGCGCCGTACGAATTCGACCTGGGATCGCGTTTCGGGGCTGTTTCCGCCGCCGGCGTCCGCTTCTCTGAGTCGTGAGATCACGTCCACGAAGTTCTCGGTGGTCGCCAGGCCGCGTCGAATGAGGTAGATGCCGATGACGGTTCCGGTTCGGCCGCGGCCCCCCCAGCAGTGCACGAATACCGGCCGATTCGCCGCGATGGAGTCTTCGAGCGTCCGCTGGATCGCCGTCATGGCTTCGACCGATGGTGTGGAGAGATCCCGGATCGGATGGCGCAGGCAGCGCGCGTCCACTTGCAGCGCATCGGCGACATCGGTCACCCGATCTGCGTAGGGCACGAACGGCCGTCCCGCGTGAGCCACCTCGTCTGGCTCCATCAGATTCACGAATGTCCGGATCCCGCACGCGAGCAGGGCCCGGATCTTGCCATCCGCCTTCGCCGGATCCGGATCGCCCGGATAGCAACCTCCCATGAGCCTGCCGCGATCGGCCCAGTACGCCCGTTCAAACGGGACCGGCTTCGCGGAGTTCATCCGCCATCTCCTGGATCCGGGCGTAGAGCGCGAGCTTCTCCCGCCATGCATTCGGGATGCCCGACTCCCCGTAGAACGCGCCGGCGAGCTGGCCGCAGATGGCCGCGGTGGTGTCGGCGTCCTCACCGAGGTTGCTGGCCCGCAGCACGGCGTCGCGGAAGCAGCCGGTGTCGGCGAAGCACCAGACCGCGGCCTCCAGGCTGTGCACCACGTAGCCGCTGCCGCGGATGTCCGCCTCGGACTTCCCGCGCCAGCCCCCCGCCGCAATGGCGGCGACCGCCGGAGCCAGCGACCGGCCCGTGCCGTCGCCCGATGGCGCCAGGATCTCTTGCTTGCTCGCACCGTCCAAGGCCCGCAGCAGCCAGGCGGCGAACACCCGGCAGGCGCCCACCGCCTCGTCACAGCCGTGCGTGGTGCGTGAACTCTCGCCGGCCAGGCGCACGGCCTCGTCGAACCGGCCCGCAAAGAACATCGGCACCGGCGCCAGGCGCATGAGCGAGCCGTTTCCAGCGCTCTCCGGGTGAGTCGAGCCGCTGAAGGCGTCGCCCGTTTCGAGAAAGCGCCCCAGAGCGCCGCGCACGGTGTTGCCGATGTCGAAGCAGCGTCCGTTGCTGCTCCAATGACCCTCGCGCCACCAGCGACAGTAACGGTTCATCTGGTCCGCGGGATCGAAACCACCGCACCGGAGCAAGCTCTCGCCGAGGCAGAGCGCCATGGAGGTGTCATCGGTCCACTGGCCGGCCTCGAGGCGGAAGGGCCCGCCGCCGGTCATGTCGGTCACGGCGGCGAAGCTTCCGCGGGGCCGGAACTCCACGCTGGTTCCGACGGCGTCGCCGCTGGCAAGGCCGAGGAGGGCACCGCGGAAGCGGTCCCGAACGTCGGGTTGGGGAGACACGGGGACCTCGCAACGCGTGTCCCGGAAGTCTACGCGACGACGGGAGCCGCGGAGGGGCCTTTCGGGCCGAGATCTCGGCGATCGACTCCCGGTGGAGCGTCTAGTTGATTATAGAAAATAGAAAATTAGAAAGTAATAAATTAAATTAAAACAAGAATTTATCTTTGTAAATTTCGTTTATGATATAATTTATTTCCATGAAGCCCGAAGCTCGAGCCCTGCTGCGAAATCAGCTGGACCGCCAGCTCACCTCCCTTCGGCGAACGCCACTCATGCGGCCCCGGCGCGGCTGGGTGCGCGCGATCCGTGAAGCACTCGGCATGAACGGGCGACAGCTTGCCGAGCGAATAGGGATCGCGCGCTCGCACCTGTCGCAGATCGAGAGTGCGGAGGCGCGAGACTCGGTTTCGCTGCGAACCCTCCGGCGTGTGGCAGACGCTCTCGGTTGTGAGCTCGTATACGCCTTCGTGCCGCGTGGG
>JBHHVG010000289.1:0-4757 GCA_046754165.1 Myxococcota bacterium | reverse complement strand
CGCTGGAACCCGCGCGGATCAATCGCCGTGCCGCGCGGCGGCTTCCGGCTCGAACTCGGCGCGGTAACGATCGGGGCGGATCGAGGCCGCGAAGATCGCCGAGAGCAGCAGCGTCCCGACGCAGAGGAGCAGGACCAGCTCGTAGCTGCCGGTCTCGTCGAAGATCCTCCCGGCGAGGGGGATCCCGATGATGATGCCCAACGCAAAGCCGCTCATGACGACGCCCATGATCTTGCTGAAGTTCAGCTCGCCGAAGCAGCGGCCGACGAGCACCGGCATCGTGATGGCGTTGCCGCCGATTCCGATCCCGAAGGGAATGGCGTAGAACACGAGCAGCCAGGCCTTTTCGAGGGCGAGCCGGACGACCAGCAGCTCGGCCATGGCCGGACCCAGGGCCAACGACACCCCGGCGACGACCATCAGCCATTTCGGACTGAAGCGGTCGGTCAGCCAGCCGAACAGAAGCCGTCCGACGATGCTGAAGCCGACCGTGAGGCCGTAGTAGAACGCCGCCTCCTGAGAGGTGAAACCGCCCTGCTTGATCGCGAACGGAACGAAGTGGAAATTCATGGCCGAGAGGCCGATCAGCTGCGCGATGAAAACGCCGACGAGGAGCCAGAAGGCCTCGGTCCGCACCGCCCGCCGAAGCGAGAGCCCACGCACCGGCGCACTCGCGGCCGTCGCGCCGGCCTGCGCCGAGCGAGCACCGTCGGGGCGCAGCCCGAGATCACCGGGGCGCGTCCGAATGAAGACCGCGATCAGCGGGATCACGACTCCCGCGTTGACTGCGGCAGCGACGAACCAGGCCTGCCGCCAGCTCAACACGCGGATCAGGAATTCGTTGAATGGCGGCAGCAGGAAGCCGCCGAAGCCGATTCCCAGCATCGCCAGCCCCAATGCGCGGCCACGGTAGGCGTCGAACCAGTTGGTGACGAGCGTCTGCGCCGGCAAGATCGTGGTCGCTGCCACGCCGAAGCCAGAGCACAGCATCAGCAGATAGAGCATCGTCAGGCTCTGCAAGCTGGCATAGCCGATCGAGGTTCCCGTCATCACGAGCGCGCCGGTCAGCATGACCGGGCGCGCACCGAAGCGGGCGAAGAGCACGCCCACGAGCGGACCCGAGATTCCCATCGCGATCGCGAACACGGCGGCGCCCGACGAGATCTGGGTGATGCTCCAGCCGAACTCCGCCTGGAAGGACTCGATGAAGACGGGAAAGACGTACAGCCCGCCCCCACCAGTGAAAAAGAGGATCACCCCCAGCGCACCGACGAGGCGCCAGCCGAGGAAGATCCCGCCCGCTTGCGGTGCCCGTGCGTCCACACTTCCCCCCCCACAGCTGCGGCACCGAAGCGCGAACGTACTCTACCAGCCCCGTGAGCCCCCGGGGCTCCTATGCTATCTCCCCGACTTCGAGGAGGACGCGATGCCCGTCGAGACCCGACCCGCCACTCTCGCAGACGCCCCCTTCATCGCCTGGGTGAAGCAGGAGGCGGCGCGCTCGCATCTCGCACAGGGGATCTGGGACATCGCCTTTCCCGGCGAAGACGCGCAGCGCCTGGCGATCCTGGAGAAGATCGCCACCACCGAACGGGTTCACTTCGGCCATTTCTCGCGTTTCCGAGTGCTCGAGGTCGACGGTGTGCCGGCGTCGGCGATGGCAGTGTACGAGAACTCGGAGCACGGGGAGCAGCCGTTCAGGCTCGGGATTGCCGAGGCGTTGACGGAGCTTCGTTGGTCGCCGCAAGAGTTGCAGACCCTCGTGGAGCGCTTCGGCAGCTTCGCCGCGACGGGCTACCCCAACCCCGACGGTCTCTGGATCATCGAATGGGTCGCCACGCGCCCGGAGTTCCGCGGCCGCTCCCTGGTCCACCGCCTGCTCCTCGAGGTCCTCGAGGAGGGGCGTGAGCGCGGCTTCGCGCGGGCGCAGATCGGCTACCTGCTCGGCAACGTCCGCGCCAAGAGCGCGTACGAGCGGGTGGGCTTCAAGTGGGTGGAAGAGCACTGCCACCCCGACTTCGAGCGAGAGTACGGCACGCCGGGCATCGCCCGCATGCAGCGAGATCTTTGAATCGTGGGTGCTCCATGACCGCCTATCGTGTCTTGTGTGGTGTTCTCGCGGCGCTGATGATCCTGCTCGGCGGCGCGCTCTTCATGACGTTCTTCGGCTATCACACTCCGAACAGCTCAGCGAGCTTCCAGACCGGGCCCACCGGCCACTACTTCATCGCGTTCACCGGCTGCGCGCTCTTCGGCTGGGCGGGTGGCCTCGTCGCCGCCACGCGCCGGCCCGAGTCGGGGCACACGGTCGGCACGGCGACCGCCTTCGCGCTCGTCCTCTCCGCCGTCTACCGGATGGTGGCCTGGATCGTCGGCGACTATCACGCCCTCGGCGAGCTGCCGCGCGTCGAGGCCGCTCTCTTCCTGCTGCTCGCCCTGGCGTTCGTGTGGCTGCGTCCCCCACCGCTCACAGGCCACGCCGAAGTGGCCCGCTGATGACCGCGGATATCGATTGATGCTGCGATGGGCTGCAACGGCTGTGATCGGAGCACTGCTCGTGATCGACCTCGTGCTCCCTGGGACGTCCCTCGGGCGTCGGGGATCGGAACGCGAGATACGCGCGGACATCCCGGGCGCCTTCCGCGAGATCGGCAGCCCACTGCCGGATTTCCGCTTGACGGAGCTCGACGGCAGCGAGTTCCGTCTCGCAGACCTGCGGGGTCACCGCGTGTTGCTCATCTTCGAACGCAGCGTCGACTGGTGACCCTACACCAAGGCGCGGCTCGTCGAGCTGCGGCAGACCTTCGATCGTGTTCCCGATCTCCACATCGCCTGGGTGATGGCAGACAATCAGTTCAACGAGCGAACGCTTCACTTCATCGACGAGCTGGGCCTACGCGAGCGCGTGCACTTCCTCTCGGACGAGCACAGCACCGTCATCGCGTTGCTGGGCCTCAGCGTGGCCGACCCCGAGCCCATCGAAGCGGGCGTCCCACACCCGACGACGTATCTGATCGACCGCGAGGGAATCGTACGCTTCGCCGACGTCCGCGAGGATTTCCACATCTGGCTCGACCCGCGGGTCGTCGTCGAGCAGCTCGCCTCGCTGCGCTGAGAGCGCACCGCGACCCCTCGGCCTCGGCGGTGTAGGATGTCTCGTCCGAAGAAGGGCTCCATGTCGACGCTTCGACGCGCCTTGATGCTGGGAATCTCGTTCGGTTTCGCCGCCGCGATCGTCGAGCTCTGGTTGGGTCTCGTCCCGTTCGTGATGCGCCACTTCGGTCCCGAGCCCATTTCCTTCATCAAGGTCGTGGCGTTGGAGACCGGGTTGGGCGCCTTGCTGGGTCTGCTCGCAGCCCCGCTGTTGAAGCTTCGCGGCGGCGCCGCGATCCACGGGCTCGGGGTCGCGGCACTGTGGTACACACTCGAGCGCTGGCTGGCGGCCCGCTGGCGGTCGCAGGCGCCGTGGATCGCGGGGGCGATCGCGGCCACAGGCGGGTTGATCGCCCCGCCCAAGTGCTGCAGGGAGACGGCTACGAAACCTACTGCTTCACCTCGAACGCGTGGATCAGCGACGGCCTGGGCCTGACGCGCGGCTTCGACTGGCAGGACGAATCGCTGCGCAATCAAGGCCGGCTCGGGCTCGGTTTCAGCTTCGTGCATCGGCTGCTCGACCGGATCGGCCTGCAAGAGGCCGACAAGGGGGGCGGACGGGTCGCGGCGGGGTTCGAAGCGTGGGCGGCCGAGCGGCCCGCCGACGCGCAGCGGCCGGCCGATCTGGCGCGGATGACGGATCGCCTCCAGCGCGTACAAGACGACCTGCAATTGCCTGCACTCGACGTGCCGCTCGCGGTCGGAGACGACGCACCGGAACTCGACGCAGCAACACAGGAGCAGCTTCGCGCGCTGGGCTACGTCCCCTGAACGGGCGCTCTCGGGCGCTCACCGCCGAGCAAACTGATCAGGACACTCACGAGGCGGCCCGCCGATCCACGTTACAGCGAGCTGATGTCTGTCTCGAGGCCGAGGAAGACTCGGCCCGCCAGCTCGTCGATGGCACGACGCGCCCGACCGAGCGATACGAAGCACACACCGAGCCCGAGAAAGCCGAGGAGCGGAAACTGGTAGAGGCCATTCAAGCGGGGCCGACTGACGCCGAAGCGCAACCAGCGCCCTTCCGGAACGAAGGCCGCTTCCGTCTTGAAATCGGCGCCGCCCGAGCCCGCCATGCCGTGGACGTACCAGGTATCGAGGATCTCGATCTGGTCGGCGGAGAGAAAGGGCAAGAGGTGATGGGGGGGCTCCGTTCTCGTCGCGCACGATTTCGCCGGCGTCGTCGATCAGCAGTGAGCCGCCAACCATCCAGTTCGCGTGGCGGCAACGTGCAGCCGTGGCGGATCGTCGTCGTGACAGACAGCGCGAAGAAGACGACGCTGGGCACGCTCTACTCCGAGCGCTGGAAGGCATACAGCGAGATGCACCGCGCCATGCTCGCGAAGGCGCCCGAAAAAATCCACACGCGGAACGAACGCATGATCGGCGCGGGCTCTTACGTCAACGACGGGATAACCGGCCAGCCCGCCACTTTCCATAGCCCCAACGACGCCTCGTTCGACGGCGGGAATGAATTGCTTTGGAATCGCGCCACTTGTGATGCGGTCTTCAAAGGTAAAACCGGCCCCTCTTTCGTTCGGGGCGATTTTCAGCCAGACGAGGGCGTAATGCCCATGCCCCCCCGTTTGTTGAATGTAGCGCCC
>JBHHVG010000288.1:0-4758 GCA_046754165.1 Myxococcota bacterium | reverse complement strand
GGCGGCGCGCCGCCACAGGCTGATCGGGATGCGCACGGCGACCGCAGCGCAGACCAGCGCCGCCGCCACCGCCACCAGGTGGCGCGCGAAGTACGGCGGCAGGGCGCTGCCGATCGCCAGCGGAGCCGTGGTGCTGTAGACCATCACGATCCCGAAGCAGGCCAGGATTGCCGTCGCTGCCAACACGCCGGTGTCGAGGGGGCCGGCGGCGACGCCGGATCCGCCGCGCCGCGCCGGACGGCGGACGGGCTTGGTCGCCGCGCCGCGCCTCGCCGACCGCCGCCGGTTGGCTGCCGCCCTGCGGCCTGTGCGACGCCGGTTCACGGCCGGTCCCCTGTTCCGCCCAGGGCCGCGACGGCCCCGGCAAAGCGCTCGCCGCGCTCGGCGAAGTCTCGAAACTGGTCCTGGCTCGCGCACGCCGGCGCCAGCAGCACGACGTCGCCGGAGACTGCGATCTTCGCGGCGATCTCCACTGCCTCTTCGATGGAGGCGGCGCGGTGAACCGGCACGCGGTCTCCCAGGGCGCGCGCGATCTTGCCCGCGGCCTCGCCGATCAACACCGCCGCCCGGACGCGATCGGCGGCGGCGTCGGCCAGCTCGCCGAAGTCGAGCCCCTTGTCACGGCCTCCGGCGATCCACACCACGTCTCCCGGGAAGCTCGCGAGCGAGCGCAGGGCTGCGCCAGGGTTCGTCGCCTTGGAGTCGTCGACCCAGGTGGTGCCGCCGTGACGGCCCACCCGCTGGCTGCGGTGGGCGAGGCCCTCGAAGGACGCCAGGGCGGTCGCTGCACGTGCGGGTGCGGCGCCGACGGCGACGACCGCCGCCAGCGCCGCCAGGGCGTTCTCCCGGTTGTGGGCGCCGGGAATTCGCATGCCGTCGAGGGAGACGCGCGTGGTGGCGCCGTTCTCGTCCGTGATGACGGCGGCTCCGGCGTCGAGCCAGGCGCCGCCCGGCGCGGGGCCCGAGCAGCGAAAGGGCACGACGCGCGCCTTCGTCTCGGTGGCGAACGCGCGCACGCGCGGGTCGTCGAAGTTGAGCACGGCGACGTCTCCGGCGTCCTGGTTCGCGATGATGCGCGCCTTGGCGGCGGAGTAGGCGGCCAGGTCGCCATGGCGATCGAGGTGGTCCGGCGTGATGTTGAGCACGACCGCCACCGCCGGCCGGAACGTCTGGGTGGTCTCGAGCTGGAACGATGAAACCTCGAGCACGGCGATGTCGAGGGCTTCGCCGACCAGGTCGAGCGCCGGCGTCCCGACGTTTCCGGCCACCCGCGAACGAAAGCCCGCGGCCCGCAACATCGCGTCGGCGAGCAGAGCCGTGGTCGATTTTCCGTTCGTCCCGGTGACCGCGAGGATCGGAACCTGGAGGGAGCGCTGGGCCAGTTCGACGTCGCCCCACACGCGCCGCGCCCGTTCGCGATAGCGCTTTGCGGGCACGCCGGGGCTCGGGATCACCAGGTCGAACGCCGCTGGATCAGGGAAGGACTCGCCCACCACCAGCTCGACGGCGCCGTCGACCGCGTCCAGCTCCCCGATCTCGGCCGCCGCGCGCTCGTCTGCGGCCACGACGTCGGCACCGCGGGCCGCGCAGAAGTTCGCGGCGCTGCGCCCGGAGATTCCCAGGCCGAGTACGAGCACCTTCCAGCGCGATACGTCCAGCATCAGCGAATCTTCACGGAGGACAGGGCGACGAGTCCGAGGATCGCGGACACGATCCAGAAGCGGACCACGATCTTCTGCTCGGCCCAGCCCAGCTGCTCGAAGTGATGGTGGATGGGAGCCATCAGGAAGACGCGCTTCCCGGTGAGCTTGAACGACGCGACCTGGATGATCACCGACAGCGTCTCGACAACGAAGATTCCGCCGACCACGGCCAGCAGGAACTCCTGGCGGATCAGCACAGCGATGGTTCCGAGCGCGCCGCCGAGCGCCAGCGAGCCCACGTCGCCCATGAAGAGCTGCGCCGGCGACGCGTTGAACCACAGGAAGCCGAGGCTGCCTCCGATCAGCGCGCCGCAGAAGATCGCGAGGTGCCCGGCGCCCGAGACGTACTTGATCGAGAGATAGTCGGCGATCACCGCGTGTCCCGAGGCGTAGGCGAGGATCAGGAAGGTCCCCGCAGTGATCATGGTCGGGCCGATGGCGAGGCCGTCGAGGCCGTCGGTCAGGTTCACCGCATTGCTGGTCGCCACAATGATGAACGCCGCCACGGGGACGTAGACCCAGCCGAGGTAGGGCGTGAAGTCCTTGAAGAACGGCACGGACAGCTCGGCGTCGAAGCCCGGAGAGTTGTAGATCGCGAGGGCGACGGCGAAGGCGATGACGGTCTGCCACGCGAGCTTGACCCGCGCGCGAATGCCGCTGCTGTGCCGCAGCTTGACCTTTCGGTAGTCGTCGACGAAGCCGAGCAGGCCGTAGGCGGTGGTCACGCCGATCACCGTCCACACGTAGCGGTTGTCGAGATTCGACCACAGCAGCACGGACACCAGCAGGGAGAGCAGGATCAGGAGACCACCCATGGTGGGCGTCCCCTCCTTCTCCTGGTGGCTCGGGCCGATCTCGCGGATGGGTTGTCCGACGCGCAGTCGGCCCAGCGCCCGGATCAAGGGCGGGCCCACGATGAAGGAGATGAACAGCGCAGTCAGCGCTGCCGCCGCCGTGCGGAAGGTGATGTAGCGGAAGACGTTGAGTCCGCTGAACTCGGATGCCAGTGGGTAGAGCAGGTGGTAGAACATTCAGGCTGTCTCTCGCGCCGTGTTCGTCTGCTCGGCGAGCAGTTCCACGACCCGTTCCATTTTCATTGCGCGCGAGCCCTTGACGAGGACCCAGTCGCCGCTGGCGACGAGTTCCATCACGCGGCTCGCCACGTCCTCGTGGTCGCGGCCGATGTGAATGTGATCGGGGGACATGCCGCCCTCGATGGCGCCGGCCGCGACCGCATCTGCGCGATCGCCCAGCGCGAACAGGAAATCGATGCAGAGGTCTCCGGCGGTCCGGCCCAGTTCGCGGTGCGCGGTGTCCGCGGTGTTCCCCAGTTCGCCCATGTCGCCGATCACGGCGATGCTGCGTCCGCGTGCGGCCCGCTCCGACAGGAGCCGCAGGGCGATCTCCATCGACTGCGGATTGGCGTTGTAGCTGTCGTCGATGAGCGCCCCTCCGCCCCGGAGCGCGATGCGGACCAGGCGGCCGTCGATCGGTTGATAGGCGGCCAGCCCCGCCGCGATCGTCTCGAGGGAGACTCCCGTGGCGAACGCGCCCGCCGCGGCGGCCAGGGCGTTCATCCAGGCCGTCTCGCCGAGCCCGATCACCCGGATCTCGCTGCGACCCGCCGGCGTCGTCAAGTCGAAGCGATAGCCGCGGTCGTCGAACCTCTCGGCGTTCTCCGCACGAACGTCGACGCCGGCCCCGGTCCCGTAGCGCAGCAGGCCGGCCGCGGTGCGGCCGGCCTGGGCAGCGACGCGTGGGTCGTCCGCGTTGAGCACCGCGGTGGCGGATGCGGGCAGCCCCGCGACGAGGTCGCCCTTCTCGAGAGCGATCTCATCGCGGCTTCCGAGGTGTTCGATGTGGGCGGTGCCGACGTTGGTGATCACGCCGACAGTCGGCTGGGCGATGGCGACGAGCTCGGCGATCTCTCCGCGGTGGTTCATGCCGAGCTCGACCACCGCGGTGCGGTGGTCGGCGTCTCGCCGGAGCAAGGTGAGCGGCAATCCGAACTGGTTGTTCAGGTTTCCCTCGTTCTTGAGGCACGGAGCATCGATGGACAGGATCGACGCGCACATCTCCTTCGTCGACGTCTTGCCGTTGCTTCCGGTGATTGCGACGACCGGTCCGCCGAAGCCGGCGCGGTGTCCCCGGGCCAGCGCGCCCAGCGCGCGGGTCGTGTCGGCGACCTCGATGACCGGAAGATCCGGCGGGAGGTCGCCGGGAACGGTGCCTTCCCGCTCCACCATCAACCCGGCCGCACCCGCAGCCACCGCCACCCCGAGAAACTCGTGCGCGTCGAAGTTGGGGCCGACGATCGCCACGAAGAGCTGGCCCGACTCGATGGCCCGCGTGTCGATGGATGCGCCGTCGAAGCGGGCCTCCGCCACGCCCCGGACCAGGCGGCCACCTGTCCACCCTGCCGCCTGACTCGCGCGGATGGGCACGCTCATCGCCCGGCCCGCCGTTCGAGGGCCCGCATGGCCTCCTCGCAGTCGCAGAACGGGAACTTCGTCCGACCCAGGATCTGATAGTCCTCGTGGCCCTTGCCGGCGATGACGACCATGTCGCCGGAGTCCGCGATGTCGATGGCGAGCTCGATCGCCCGGCGGCGGTCGAGCAGCGAGGTGTAGGCGCCCCGCGCGGTTCGCAGCATCTCAGGCTCGACGCGGGTCAGCCCGCCCAGGCCCGGCTCCACGTCGGCGAGGATGCGCTCCGGATCCTCGCTGCGCGGGTTGTCGCTCGTGGCCACGACCTGGTCGCTGAAGCGAGCGACGGCCTGCGCCATCAGCGGGCGCTTGCCGCGATCGCGATCGCCCCCGCAGCCGAAGACGGTGATCAAGCGGTCGTCCGCCAGGGGCCGGAGGGTCTTCAGCAGCTTCTCGACCGCGTCCGGGGTGTGGGCGTAATCGATGACCACGGTCGGGGCCCCCGCGATGTCGGCGCCCACCCGCTCGACCCGGCCGGGGACCTGCGGGCAGCTCTCGATGCCGGCGACGATCGCCTCCGACGGAAGTCCCAGGCCGATCGCGATCCCGCAGGCGAGCAGCATGTTCTC
>JBHHVG010000287.1:0-4765 GCA_046754165.1 Myxococcota bacterium | reverse complement strand
CTGGATTCGACGGACGAGGCCGATCACTACGACTTCGTGCTCTTCGACGCGCCGCCCTCGTTTGGCGCGCTCACCCTGAACGTCCTGCGCGCGGCCACGGAGATCGTGCTGCCGGTCCCCCTCACCTATCTCGCTCTCGACGGCTGTGCGGAGCTGGTGCGCACGGTCGAGACCGTCCGCACGCGCTACGCCCACCCGGGCCTGCGCATCTCGATGGTGGTGCCGACGTTCTACCGACGCACGCGGCTCGCGCAGGAGATCCTCGAGCGCTTGAAGGAGCGCTTCCCCAAGGAGATCGCGCAGACGGTCGTCGGCTACCACGTGAAGATCGACGAGGCCCAGAGCCGGGGGCTCTCGATCTTCGAGTACGCGCCCTCCGACCGCGGGGCGCGGGCGATGGCCCAGCTCGCGGAGGAGCTCGAGCTGCGGGGCCCGGACGCGGAGGGGCCGTGACGCCCACCGATCTGCCGCCGTCCGAAGCCGCTCCCCCCGAGGAGCTGGGGGCGACGGAGGCCGGCACCGCCGCGCTGGGGTGCGACCCCTTTGCCGAAGACGATGGGCCGGACCCCTTCCTCGAGCGGCTCGCGCGGCTCGAGCACCGCGTGGCGGCGGCTCCGGCCCCGAAGCGCCCGCGCGCGGTCCCCGGGCTGCGCGCGGAGCCTCCGCCGGAGGCCCCGCAGCGAGTGCAGCAGCACTGGACGACGCGGCCCCTGGCACCGCCGCGGACCGAGCCCACGCGCCGCCGCTGGGCGACGACGCCCGCGCTCTCGGAGCTCGACGTCCCCGAGCCCAGCAGCTGGGTCGACCGTCTCCCCGGCGACGAGGAACGGACGCGTCTCTCGGCCCTCGCCCACCTCGTCGAAGGCGACGCACCCTACGACCGCTTCGGCTACTCACCGGCGACCACGCGGGTAGCCTTTCCGTTCTTCCACGCGCTCTATCGTCTCTGGTTCCGGGTCCACAGCGAGGGACACGAACACCTGCCCCTGGAAGGACCGGCGGTGCTCGCGGGAAACCACGGCGGACTGCTGCCCTTCGACGCGGCGATGGGCATCGTGGACATCGCGCTCCACACCGACCCGCCGCGCCTGCTGCGCGCAGTGGTCGATCGCTGGGCGGGACGGCTTCCCTGGATCAACGTGTTCTACGCCCGCGTCGGCCAGGTCGTGGGCACGCGCGAGAACTTCTCCGACCTCCTCGACGACGGCCAGCTCGTGCTCGTGTTCCCGGAGGGGATCGAAGGTGTGCGCAAGACGGTGACCCAGCGCTACCGGCTCCAGTCGTTTCGCGTGGGCTTCGTCGAGGAAGCGCTCCGCGCCCGCGCCCCGATCATCCCGACCGCCTTCATCGGGAGCGACGATCAGGCACCGATCCTCTACGACGTGAAGCCTCTCGCGCGCCGTCTCGGCCTTCCCGTGGCGCCGATCACGCCGACCTTCCCCTGGCTCGGGCCGCTCGGCCTGATCCCCTATCCCGTTTCGTACCGCATCGTCTACGGCGAGCCGCTGCGTTTCCACGAGCGCTTCGGCCCGGAGGGCGCGGATCATCCCCAGCTCGTCCGCTACCTCGCGAACCGGGTCCGCCGCACCGTCCAGCAGATGATCGACCGGAGGCGATCGTGACGCGCGTGGTCGTGACGCACGCCGATGAGCCGATCGGCCGGCGGGTGGTGAAGACGCTCTTCCACGACCCCGATGTGACGGCGATCCTGGCGCTCGGCGACGGCCCCCCGCCGCACGCCTTCGACGCGTTCCTCTCCGGACCGGAGCCGCGCCTGCGCTACTCGCGGCTCGATCTCGCGAAGCATCGGCCCGTCTCGGACCTCTTCCACTCGAGCCTGCTCCGCGAATCGAAGGTCGACACGGTCGTGTACGTGCCGCGCCACGGGGCGGCGGCGGCCGACAGCGCGCCGATCGTCGGCGGTCTCTCGGAGCGAACCGCCGAGGCGCGCCTCGTGCTCCAGCAGTGCCTCGAGGGCGTATCGATCCGGAGATTGATCGCAGTGGGCAGCGCCTTCGTCTACCGCCTGCCGCCCGGAAACGCGAATCGGCTCCACGAGGAGTCCGAGCTCGACCTCGACCCGGACGTGCCGCCCGAGATCCGCGCCTGGATCGACTGCGACATGATCTTCCACGGGGAGGTGAACAACGAGCTTCTCGACGTCGTCCTGCTCCGCATCCCCACCGTCGTCGCCGATGGCGGCTACGTCTACCTGAACCCGGCCCTCGAGGGCCGGCCGGGGGCGCGGCTCCGCCCCATCGGATTCGATCCCATCTGCGCCCTCGTCTCGGACAAGGACGTGGCGCGCGCGGTCCGGGCAGTCGTCCACCGCCGGGGCTCGGGCATCTACAACATCGCGGGCAACGAGGTGATGCCGCTCTCGGTGCTGTCGCGCTGGACGGGCCGGCGCGCATTCCCGGTGCCCGGGACGCTGCTCTCGTGGGTCGCGACCGGGGCCCGCCTCACCGGAGCCGAGCCCCTGCGCCGGTCGGTCGAAGGCCCCTACCTCCGCTATGGCTTCACCCTCGACACGACGCGCGCCCTGCGCGCCCTGGGCTTCCGACCGTCCTCCCGGATCGGTCTCGCGCGCGCCGGAGACGGCGCCTTCCGCCTCGAGACGGCCTCGATCTAGCCCGGAACACGCGGCCCGCCTTTCCCAGAGGGGGTGCCGCGGCCGCTCGCGCACGATCCGAGCCGCGCCTGTTCGCGAGATCACGTGATAGGCTGTCCCCTGATGGGCTGCGGCAGGCCCACCGTGCCCCATGGAGGGTCTCTCTCCGATGGCATGTCTGTGCATCCGCGGTTCGCGACACCTCTCGTGCGCGCTCGGGGTTGCGGTCGCCGTGGCGTGGTCTGCGGCCGCCGGGCGGGCCGACGCGGAGGAGCTCACCAGTGCGAGCTTTCGCCTGCGGGGCATCCATTGGAGCGCCGCGGCGGGAAACCTCGGTCTGCTGGGGACCTTCCAGGCCTGGCTCGCCGACTCGACCACCAGCCCGGCCGTGCGCTTCACGCCCAACAGCTTCGGGTACCGGACCGTCGCCGGCACCACGATCGCCGATGACTGGGCGGACCTCACGGACGGTACGCTCGACGCGCCGGTCGGAGGCGGGGGCATTCCGTGGACCAACGTGGCCGCGGACGGCACCGCCGTGGGTGGCAACCACTGCTCCGATTGGACCTCCGCCTCCGCTGGCGTCGGCGTGGTCGGGAACTCCACGTCCACGAACGGCAGCTGGACGAACGATGCGACGCACCCGTGCAGCGCGATCGCGGGCCTCTACTGCCTGCAGCAGTAGTCCGTTCGGGGGCTTCGCGGCCCGATCGACGACACCGTCAGGGCGATCCCTCCGCTTCCGCGGATCCGCCCTCCCGCGGGCGCGGAACGGCCGGGACGTAGGCTGGGAACCACATCGACGCGCGCACCACCTCCTCGACCTCGGCGTCGGGGATGGGCCGGCCGAGGTGGTTCTCGCCGGCGTAGCGGATCACCGCGGCGGCCACGCGCGCGCTGGTCGCCCGCAGCTCGGACTGGTCCGGGAAGAGCGCCCCGAGCTTCAGCCGCTCGTCGTCGATGCTCTCGGAGAGTGCCTTCGCCGCCGCATAGAAGACGTCCTTGGGCACCTCGCGCATCTCCGACAGGATCACGCCGAGTCCGACCCCCGGAAACACGAAGACGTTGTTGGCCTGTCCGATCACGTGGCGGGTACCTTCGTAGTGGACGTCGGCGAACGGGCTTCCCGTCGCCACGATGGCGCGGCCGCCGGTCCATTCGAGGGCCTCCAACGGGGTGCACTCGGCCTTGCTCGTCGGGTTCGAGAGCGGGAGGATGATCGGACGCTCGACGTGGCGGGCCATCTCCTCGACCATCGCCCTGGTGAAGGCACCCGCGCGCGCGGTTGCGCCGATCAGCACCGTGGGCTTCACCAGCCGGATCACGTCTTCCGGCCGCGGGTTCGCGTTCGCGTCGATGCCGTAGTGTGACAGCACCGAACCTGTCGCGGCCAGCGCTGCCTTGTGGGGATCCCGCTCGCTGCCGTCGTCGCAGACGAGGCCCTTGCTGTCGAAGAGCAGGTGGGCGCGGGCGATCGTCTCCTCGGGCACGCCCTCGTCCCGCATCGCGGTGCACAGGAGGTCGCGGGTACCCGAGCAGGCCTCGCCGGCCCCCAAGTAGACGAAGCGCTGCTCCGCCAGCGGCTGCCCGGCGATGCGTAGACCCGCGAGCACCCCAGCGACGACGACCGCTGCCGTGCCCTGGATGTCGTCGTTGAAGCAGGGCAGGCGCTTGCGGTACTTGGCGAGCAGCTCGAAGGCGTGGTGCTTGTGGAAATCCTCCCACTGGAGGACCGCGTCCGGGAAGACCTCGCGGACGCCGTCGACGAAGGCCTCGATGAACGCGGCGTAGGCCTCCCCGCGCAGGCGGCGCTTCGGGTACCCGATGTAGAGGGGATCCTCGAGGAGCTCTGCGTTGTCCGTTCCGACATCGAGGCTGATCGGCAACACCTTCGAGGGGTGGATGCCCGCACCCGCGACGTAGAGCGCGAGCTTGCCGATCGGAATCCCCATCCCGCCGGCCCCCTGGTCGCCCAACCCGAGGATCCGCTCGTTGTCTGTCGCCACGATCAGTCGGATGTCCTGGAAGGGGTATTCCCTCAGGCGCGCCGGAATGACGCCGATGTCGTCGGGTGTGAGCCAGATGCCGCGCACGTTGCGGTGGATGTGGCTGTACCTCTGACATGCCTGGCCCACGGTCGGCGTGTAGACGATC
>JBHHVG010000286.1:0-4789 GCA_046754165.1 Myxococcota bacterium | reverse complement strand
CTGCCGAACATCACTCGGCTTTGCGGTCCGGGCAGCCGGATGACCTTCAGCGGCTCGTCTGCGCCACTGTGCCAGTTCATCACGAGATCGATCAGGATCACCGACTTCTGGCCGAGTCCGTCCACCGCGGCCACGGCGATGGCCTCGATCTTCTGCGCCTGGACCCGCTTCTTCATCCCACCCGCGAGTTCGACCAGCAGACCGGCGGGCTCGAGGGCCAGGGGGGCGACCGTGACGCTCCGGATCGTACGGGATTCGAGCTGCAGGTCGATCGCGTCGGTTCGCTGGAAGCTGGAATCCGACGGTGCCGGCGGGACGTAGACGTCCCGGCGTTCGACGAGCTGATCCAGCTCGACGGTAGCTGCCTCCTTGCCCGCGCCGTCGTCGACGAGGTTGGGATCGACCCAGGGCTCGATCTCGATGCCCGACGATTTCGCGCCGGTATCGAACGCCTCCCCGGTCGGTTCCTCCCCGAGATCGACCTCCACCGCCCGACCCGGGGTGGCCTCCCCGATCACGGACAGCCCGATGCCCGACCCGATCTCGCCGAGCATCGCTTCGAGATCCTGACGCTCTTCGAGCGAGAGATCGGCGGAGCCGAGGGCCTGCCACGCCGCGTCGCGGGCGGTGTCGTGATCGAGATCCCTCGAGACCCGCGCCACGCGTGCGGCCACCGCCGCCGTATCGCCGCCCTCGCTCTTGATCAACGCCTGCTTGAGCGCTGCGACCGCGACGAAGGGCTGCCCCTTCTTCTGCAACATCAGGGCGATGCGCAGCAGCAGGACCGGTTCGGCGTCCGCCTGGAGCCCGCGGCTCGTGAGGTCGAGCCAGTGCTCCACTGCGGCGGGATCGTTGCGCTTCACTTCCTCGCGGATCGCGCGCAGCATGGCGGCCGACGCCTCGGCGGGCCGCCCGTGATCGAGGCCAACGTCCCACATCACCAGCAGCGCTTCGTGCTCCACCGGGGTCTTCTGGATCAACTCGGCCAGGACCCCGTAGGCCTCACCGAGCCGGCCGGCCGCCTGGGCCTTCAAGGCCTTCTCGAGCCCGGGGCTCGCCTGGAACTTCGTCTTGCTTCCGGAAGGATCGTCTCCGTCCGACGCGATGGCGCTGAAGAAGGCGATGGCGAGCGCCGCAACCAGGCCGAACGCGGCACCTCCGCCGAAGGCCCAGTACGACGCCCCCTGGTGACCGACGAGCACCGAGGCCTGCTCGATCCCGCCGGCGATCGACCACTCGCTGCCCCACCGCACGGGAACGATCAGGTACACCGGTACGATGACGAGCAGGAACGAGTAGACGGGCTGCTTCCAGAGCGAGCGAAAACGCACGGCGAACGCAGCGACCAGCGCGGACAGCACTCCGGACATGCCGATCAGCGGGGCGTGGTAGTCGGTGTTGCCGGCGGCGTAGACCGCGGCCGACGCGACGCTCGACGACAGCAGTACGCCGAGGAACACCGCGCTTCCCCAGGCCGTCTCGAGCTGGAAGCCGAGAATCAGGAACAGGAACAGCGTTGGCATCAGGTGCAGCGATCCGCCGTGGAAGTACGAGTGCGTGACGAGGGTGAGAGGATCGAATTCGCTGGCGCGAAAGCCCCAGCGCTGCGCCGGCAGCTCCGACATGCCCGCGAAGGCCTCCGTCACGAGCCGGTCCAGCTCGACCTGCTGCCGTTGCTGCACGCGCTTGGGAATCGGCGGCGCTCCGCGCCGGATGCGGGCGGCGCGCTCTATGGCCCGCTTCTGCTCCAGGAAGCTCTGCTCGATCCGCTCGGCGAGAACCGGCCCGGGATCGAGGTAGGTGTGCGCGTTCAGGTACTCGATCGCGTGCTGCAGCTCCAGCTCGGCGGTCGCCTGGGCCTCGTTGGCCGCGACGTTGGTCAGGCCGTGAAGCACCACACACAGGCCGATGACGGCAAAGGTCACCCACGGTACTGCGTGGGCGCTGCCGCGCCCGACCGTCGATTGGATCCTGGTTGCCGTCATCCTGCCGTCTCTCGCACGAGCGCGCCCCCCCCCGCGGGAAGCCGCAACTGTCCCGATGCATTCAACGGCCGAAAGCTGGCTGTACTGAAGGAGAATCCCGGTCGCCGGCCCGCGCGCGACGGGCCGGGCCGCCCGGCGCGGCGGGAAACCGCCGCTACCCTCCGGGCCGGGTCATCCCATGAGGTCCTGTATGTCGCGAGCGGCGGTGCGGTGCTCCCACCTGCTCGCCGGGCTGGGCCTCGCCCTGGGAGCCTGCGACGCGGGCGAGCGGTCGGAGATCGGCGCGAAACCCGGCAGTGCCACCGTCCAGGTGACTTCGGAGCAGCCCGACCCGGCGACCGCCCGCAGGCAGCTGGTCGTGGACCTGCGCGCTGCCGCAGCCCGCGCGCCGCACCCGGCGGACGGCGGGGGCCGGGCCTGGCTCGACGTCGGGGAGACCGCGCGGACGGCCCAGGTCGGGCGGCCGCGGAGGTTCGTGCTCGTCTACGAGGTCGGGCCGCTGGGCATCGCCACCGGCGGCGCGATCCACCTGCAGGTGTCTCCCTTCTGGGAGTGGAGCACGCCCCAGGTCGAGGTCCCGCGGGCGCCGGGCTACACGCGGATCGAGGCCAGCGCTCCAGACATCGAGTTCGAGGCACGGACCCAGGGCGATCAGCTCCTCTCGATCGAGGTGACCGGCCGTTCGCTGGTGGAGGGCGAGCGGATCCGCTTCTTCTACGGTGACGGGCCAGCGGGGGCGATGCCGGATCGCTACGCCGAGAAGAACTCGCGCTTCTGGTTCGCAGTGGACGGCGACGGCGACGGTCATCGCGCATTTCTGGCGGACTCACCGGGCATCGATGTCGTCGCGGGCCCGCCGGCGCGGCTGGTCGTCCATCTTCCCTCGACGGCGCGGCCCGGACAGCCGGTGCGCGTCGACGTCGCGGTCGTCGATGCCCGCGGCAACGCCGGCCCGGAGTTCGTCGGCGTCATCCGCTTCGACTCGATCCCTGAAGGCCTCGATCTTCCGGAGTCGATCGACCTCGCGGCCGGCGACCGGGCCCGGGGCTCCGTCGAGGGCGTCGCGCGGGAGCCCGGCGTCTACCGCCTCGAGGCTTTCGGACCGGGCGGACTGTCGGAGCGCAGCAATCCGTTGGTCGTCTCCGAGGACGGCCCCCGCGTGCTGTGGGGCGATCTGCACGGCCATTCGGGGCTCTCGGACGGGACGGGGACACCGTCGGACTTCTTCGACTATGCACGGAACGTCGCCTCCCTCGACGTGGTCGCGCTCACCGATCACGACCACTGGGGGATCCTGCCGCTGGACGACAACCCGCAGCTGTGGCGTGAGATCCGCGAGGAGGTCCGCCGCGTCAACGAGCCCGGACGTTTCGTATCCGTGCTCGGCTACGAGTGGACCAGCTGGATCCACGGCCACCGGCACGTGCTGTACTTCGAAGACGACGGCGATGTGATCAGCTCGCTCCCGCCGGAGACCGAGTCTCCGCGTCAGCTGTGGGCGGCGCTCGCCGGCCGGCCCGCCCTCACCTTCGCCCACCACTCGGCGGGCGGCCCGATCGCGACCAACTGGGACATCCCGCCGGATCCGGCCTTCGAGCCGGTCACCGAGATCGTTTCCGTGCACGGCAGCAGCGAAGCCCAGGACTCACCCGGACGGATCTACGATGCCGTGAAGGGAAACTTCGTGCGCGATGTGCTGGACCGCGGCTACCGCCTCGGCTTCATCGGCAGCGGAGACAGCCACGACGGGCACCCGGGGCTCGCGCACCTCGACACGGCCGGAGCCGGCCTCGCGGCGATTCTCAGCGAAGACCTCACGCGCGAGGCCGTGCTGAAGGCGATCCGGGCGCGCCGCGTCTACGCCACCAATGGTCCGCGCATCCTGCTGCGCACGGCTCTCGGCGGCTACGGCATGGGGATGGGCGTTCCCGTCTCCGGCGAGGCCGAACCGGATCAGGAGCTGTTTATTCACGTCGTCGCAGTCGGCCCCCTCGAGCGTGTGGAGCTGATTCGCAGCGGGGCGGTCGTGGACGCCGCGTCAGCGGGGGGAAGACTCGAGGTCGTGCTCCACCGCCCGATCGAGAACCTGCGCCCCGGCGAATACCTCTACGTCCGGGCAGTTCAGCGCGACGGCGGCGCCGCCTGGTCGAGCCCCTTCTTCATCGAATGAGCGGCCGGGCTCCATGCGCCGAAGCATGCAGAACGCGCCGGACATCTCGATCCTGCTTCCCGTCTTCGACGGCGCCGCGACGCTCGGTCCGTGCTTGAGGAGCATCTCGCGCCAGACCCTCTCGAGCTGGGAATGCGTCCTCGTCGACGACGGCTCGCGGGACGGGAGTCGGCAGCTCGCGGCGGTCGGCTGCCACGTGCGGCTGTTTCCGCGCAGCCCGCTCGGGCCCGGCATGCGCCGCTACGAACGCTGGCTGAACACCGTCGACTCGCGGCACCGCGTCCGCGTCGAGGCCTTCGTCGAGTGCCCCATCGCGCATCCGACGCTGCTGATCCGGCTCCCCGTCCTCCGGGCTCTCGGATACCGCGACGCGGGCTGGCCGGAAGACTACGACCTCTTCCTGCGGCTGCTGGCAGAGGGGCACGCCGGCGACATCGTACCGAGGCGCCTGCTGTCGAAGCGTCACGGCTCGAACACCTTCTCGCAGTCGGACGGCGCGTATTCTCCCGAACGGTTCACCGCCTGCAAAGCGGCGTTCTTGGCGAGATCGTTCCTCGCCGCGGCGCCGCGCTCGACGAGCGCGGCTACCGCGAGCTGCGCGACTACGTCTGCGCCGCCTGACCCCTGCGCCGGC
>JBHHVG010000285.1:0-4792 GCA_046754165.1 Myxococcota bacterium | reverse complement strand
GGTCCGCGCCGACACTGCTCCCACGTCGTCGGCGACGAGACGTCCGGGGTCGCCGTAGTCCCAGAAACCGCGCGGGACGCGGATGACGTCCAACCCGGTCAACAGGTCTCGGGATCCGGCATCCCTCCCGGCGGCCTCCGCCGCAGCGACCATGAGGCGGTAGGGCTCGAGGGCGTCGGCCGGGTCGTCGCAGCGTTGATCCGCGACGCCGATGCCCACCAGCACCGGGGTCCGAGAGTCCTGGGACACTTTCATCTCCTGGCTACAGGGGAGCCGGGCTAGGAGCCCGTGAAGTCTGGCTCGCGCTTCTCGCGAAAGGCCTTGGGCCCCTCCCGAGCGTCCCGGGAGGCCATGACCGCGGCGGAGCACTCGTTCTCGATCTCGAAGGCGTCGAGGATCGGAAGGCCGTTCGTGCGGAGCACCACCTCCTTGATCTTGCGCACGGCCAGCGGGCCGTTGCGGACCAGCCGGTCGGCGAGTTCGTACGCCCGGGGAAGCACGCGCTCGGGCGCGACGACCTCGTTGACGAGGCCGATTCGGTGCGCCTCCTCGGCGGATATGCGATCGCCCAGCAGCAGGATCTCCATGGCTTTGCAGTATGGGACCTGCCGCGGCAGACGCACCATCGAGCCGCCGCCGGGCACCAACCCCCGCTGCGCCTCGGCCAGCCCGAACGTCGCGAGCTCCGAGACGACCCGGAGATCCGTCGCCTGCAGGATCTCACAGCCGCCAGCCACCGCGTGACCGTTGACCGCCGCGACGATCGGCTTGTAGAGCTCGAACGGGCGCAGGATCGCCACCAGGATCTGGCGCAGGTCCGCGACCAGACGTCGGTCCCAATCGTCCTCCGGCTCGCGCGCGCCGGTGATGAGCGGAATCAGCAGATCCAGATCGCCGCCGGCGCAGAAGCACTCGTTGCCGGCCCCGGTGAGGATCGCGACCCGAACGGCGTCGTCGTCGCGGATGTCCCGCCAGGCATCGGCGAGTTCGACCATCATCTGCGGACTGAAGGCGTTGCGCCTCTGCGGCCGGTTCATGGTGAGCGTGGCGATGCCGCTCTGCTTCTCGACGATGAGATCGGGCAAGGGTCCTACCTCCGGTGCGGTCGATCGCCGCTGCATCAGCGCCACCTGCGGTAGCAGCTGCGGACGTCATCGACCAGCAGCCCGGACGGCTCGATCGCGGAGAAGTCGCCGCCGTGGGGTCGCCCGAGCCCACGGGATCGGCACGTGCCGCTCAGCGCGAACGTGTGTTCTCACGCTCCGACGGGGCGGTTTCCGACGATGCCGGCGGCTTCGAGCGCCGCGAATTCGTCCTCGGAGAGACCGAGCTCTCCCACCAGGATCTCGCGGTTGTGCTGGCCCAGGATCGGCGCGGCGCGACGGATCCATCGGGCGACGCTGGCGTAGCGAAACGGCACGGTCGGCGTCGGGTGCGTGCCGGCCACCGGATGCGCAATCTCCTCGTAGAAGCCGCGAGCGGCGAGCTGCGGGTTCCGGCTCGACGCCCGCGGATCGGCGACGGCGGCCGCGGGCACGCCCGCGGAGAGCAGCAGGGCGAGGACCGCGTCGCGCTCGCGCGACGCGAAGAATGCCAGCAGCTCTGCATCGACGCGATCGTGCTCCGCGCGCCGGCCGGCGTGCGACGCGAGATCGGCGCCGCTCGCCCAGCCAGGCTCTCCGAGCAGCTGGACCAGGGACTGCCAGTGCCGATCCGTGGCCACCGACAGCGCCAGCCAACGCGGCGCGTCCGCCGCGTGCCCGCGGCAGGGATAGAGGCCCTGGGGCGCGGCCTCGGGACAGCGATTGCCGTCGCGTTGCAGCAGCCGGCCGTAGGCGCTGAATTCCACCAGCTGCTCGGCGGCGGCGTTGAGGGCGCCCTCGACCATCGTGCACTCGACCAGCGTCCCCTCCCCCGTGGCCTCCCGTTCCGCCAACGCGACGAGGGTCGCGAAACCCGCGTGCATCCCGGCCAGGGGGTCGCAGGGGCCGCGCTGGATGCGCGGCTGATCGTCGCGGTGCCCGGTGAGCCACGCGAGGCCCGTCATCTGCTCCATGGTCTGGGCGAAGCCGGTGTTGTCGCGCCACGGCCCATCGAGGCCGAAGGCCGGCATCCGCACCAGGATCACGCGCGGGTCGATGGCGCGGATCGCATCCCAGCCGAGGCCGAAGTTCTCGAGGACCCGCGGCGTGAAGTTCTCGATCACGATGTCGCAGCGGGCGATCAGCCGCTTTGCCAACGCGACGCCGGCGGGCTCCGTGAGGTTGAGGGTCAGGCCGCGCTTGTTGGCGTTCGCAGCCAAGAAGAAGGGGCTGCGCTCCCACCAGTCTCCCAGCGCCGCAAAAGCTCCGCCGGACGTGCGCATGCCGTCGAGGCGCTGGACCGACTCGACGTGGATCACGTCGGCGCCGAGGGTCGCGAGCATGTGGGAGGCAGACGGCCCCGCCCACCAAGCCGTCAGGTCGAGGATGCGAATCCCGTTGAGCGGGAGCGATGGAGCGCCTTCGGCCGGCCGCACGGCGCGCTTCCTGGCCTCGACGGCGCCGGAGTGCTCACCGAGGACGGGCGTCGGCCCCGGCCGCGGCGGGCTCTCTCCCGCGATCTTGTAGGGCGGGCGCGGCTGGACGAAGCCACCGCTCGGATTCTCCCAGAAGACCCCGCGCGCGACGAGATGCTCGTGGTCTCGAACGCTGCGGCCGTCGTTCACGGGCGCGACGGGAATGCGCAGCGCGGCCGCACGCGCGACGATCTCGGCGGTCGTATGTCGACGGGTGAAGGCGTGGACGATCCCGTTCCACTCGTCGAAGCGCGCAAAGCGCTCCGGAAACAGCGCCAGCGCCTGGTCCCCGCGCAGCTCGGGCCGCTCGATCAGCAGCAGGAAGTCGCTGAACTGCTGGTTCGAGTTGGTGCAGAAGCCCACGTAGCCGTCTGCGGTGGGCTCGATCGACGGGGTTTCGACTGTCTGGGGCAGACCGCGGAGCTCTTTGCGTCCGGCGATGCTGGCGAACAGATCGAGGTAGTTGCTGGCAGCGGAGTTCATCACCTCGAGCAGAGAGAAGTCGACGTGCTCCCCATGGCCGCTGGCGAGCGCGCGCTGCACCGCGCCCAGCGCCCCGACCGCCGCGTAGGTCCCGCCGATCCACTCCGTGATGCGCCCACCGACCTGGAAGGGCTCGCGGCCGGGAAGACCCCGGGTGCCGATGGAGCCGGACTCGGCCTGGAGCGTGAACTCCGTCCACGGCCGGTGCGTCCAGGGCCCGCCCCGACCGAAGGGCGTGATGGAGAGCCAGACCAGGGGGGGATGGCGCCCGCGCAGGTCGAGGCGATCGAACACCCCCGGCTCGGAGTCCTCGACGAGCAGATCCGCCCCGGCGATCAACGCCGCGACCTCCGGGTCGTCCGGTGCGCCCACCAGAGAGCGCTTGCCGGCGTTGAGGAAGCGGAAGAGCGCGCCGTCTTCGCCGCAGAGATCCGCGCCCGTCGCGCTCCAGCGGCGCAGCGGGTCGCCTTCCGGCCCCTCGACCTTGATCACGTCGGCCCCGGCGTCACGGAAGAGCTTCGTACAATAGGGCCCGGCGATGCGGGACGAGAAGTCGAGAACCCTCAGGTGTCGCAGTCCGTGCATGGCTTCCCTCGGCCGGCACTCGCGCAGGGGACCCGATGGGATCTGACGGATCGCCAGGTAACATGCAGGACCTGGCTCCGACAGCCAAACGCTCCCTCGCCACACAGGAGGAACCGCCCGTGCCCCTCGACCCCGCCCTCGACGCCGTGTTGAAGCAGCTCGGCGCCGGCGATGGGCCGAAGCTCCACGAGGTCTCGCCCGAACAGGCGCGCGACTTCTTCGCCGCGTTCCAGCTCCCGGGCGCTCCGGTCGAGCTCGCCTCCGTCGAGGATCGCGCCATCCCGGGGCCTGACGGCGACGTCCCGGTGAGGATCTACCGCCCGGACGTCCCCGGCCCGCAGCCGGCGCTCGTCTACTTCCACGGCGGCGGCTGGGTGATCGGCAGCATCGAGACCCACGACGCGAGCTGCCGCGAGCTGGCGGACGGTGCCGGCTGCACGGTGGTGTCCGTCGACTACCGGCTCGCCCCCGAGCACCGCTACCCGGCGGCGGCCGACGACTGCTACGCCGCCCTCGCGTGGATCGACGCGAATGCCGCATCGATCGGGATCGACCGCGAGCGGATCGCGGTCGGCGGCGACAGCGCCGGAGGCAACCTGGCGGCGGTCGTCTGCCTGATGGCCCGCGATCGCGGCGGGCCTGCCGCCTGCTTCCAGCTGCTCGTCTACCCGGCCACCGACGCCGATTTCGAGCGGGCCTCGTACCGCTCGAACTCCGATGGCTACCTGCTCGAACGTGCGGCCATGCAATGGTTCTGGGACCACTACGTACCGGACGCCGGACGCCGCAGTGAAGCCTACGCGGCACCCCTTCGTGCGGCCCGCCTCGGCGGGCTTCCACCCGCGCTCGTCATCACCGCGGAGTTCGATCCGCTCCTCGACGAGGGCGAAGCGTACGCCCGCCGGCTGTCGGATGCAGGCGTGCCGACGATCTGTTCGCGCTATGACGGAATGATCCACGGCTTCTTCGCCATGGGCGCCCTGGTCCCATCGGCCCGCGACGCACTCGCCGAGGCGTGCGAGGCCCTGCGCGGGGCCTTTGCTTCCGGCCAGACGTAGCCGGCGTCGTCCTCGAGCCCCTACAATGGGCGCTCTCCAATCGCGTCTGGATCCGAACGATGGGCCACATCGACGTCTTCAACGGCGACGCCGACGGACTCTGCTCCCT
>JBHHVG010000284.1:0-4801 GCA_046754165.1 Myxococcota bacterium | reverse complement strand
GAGACGTCCGTTGATGCCCTCGGTCTGCGTCGCGACGGGATACGCGAGTGCGTAGCTCTTGATGAGGGCTCCCTCGACGCTGCCGATGTACCCGACGCCGACACGAAGTCCGACTTTCATGGAGTCGACGACGATGTACTGATCGAAGGCCCCTTCGGGCTCCGGGTTCAAGACGACCTCGCGGGAGAGGTGAACGATCACCCGCGGAATCACCCGCAGCTTCGCCTCGATTCGAATGTTCCCGGGGTTGATCAAGTCGATCGCCGAAATGGCCGCCTGGAGCCCGCGCACGGAGCGATCGACGAAGAAGTCTCCCACGGGGCCGAAAACGTCGCGCCAGTGGTGGTCGAAATTGATGGGAGAGCCGTCGAAACGATTCTGCACGAGGTGGCCGTCGACGACGGTGGCGTCCGCGGTGGTGATGTGCCGATCGACGGGATAGAGCTCGAACTCATCCGTCAGATCGAAGGCCTCGACGAGCTGGTTGCGGCGGTTGATCAGCTTCTCGACGTAGAGCTGTGGAATGCCTCCAGGCCAGTACCCGAGCGCGACCGCGGCTTCGATCTGCTCCCGCGTCAGCTGCGCGATCAGACGCGCCATCCACTTCGCATCCGCGTACGTCGTGGTGTGCTCGAGGCCCGTGTCCTGAAGGTTGACGTAGTTGAGCTCGATGGACCCGTTCAACAGGCCGAACGTCTGCTGGAGGGGGTTCGTCTCCACGAGATCCCATGGAAACGCCTCGGGCCGCTCGGGCAGGATGCGTCCAAGCGAGTGGCCGATGTCCTGTTGAACCAGGTACATGCCGGTTTCGCCGCTCGCGTCCTTCTTCAGCACGAGCTTGTTGTTCTCCTCGTCCTTCATGTCGGCGTTTGCGATCCAGGCGTTGAACAGGAACAACCCTCGCGCCTCGCGAAAGTCGGCCGCCATGCCCCAGCTGAACGGGAACATGCCGATCCGCTCGAACTCCGCGGGTTTGAGCTCCGCGACCGCTTCGTGAAAGACGACGTAGTCGCCGTCTTCGTTCGTTCCGCTGTCCGAGAGCACCGAATCCAGCGGGATGTAGGTGTGAGCGCGCTGCTGGTCGAAGTACCCGATCCAGTCCTTCTCGAGATCATTCATCGAGTGGTCGCCCAGGTTCACCCGGACGTTCTTCAGGTGCATCGAAACGTCGGCGTTGAATCCCAACGCGGACAGCAGGGCATTCGACGGCGGGTCCGCGTGCGTCTCCATGCCGAACTTGAGCTTGATCTTCTTGCGGCATTTCTTGCGCTTCTTGGCCCGCTTGCGGGCGCACTCCGCATCGAAATAGAAGACGTCGAGCTTGGGCTTGCTCTGGGTCATGTGGGTCTTGTCGAATTCGAAATGCGCCCCGTCGAACTCGGGAAACTCCAAGACCATGCCTTCGTGAAGGGGGTCGCCCCCCTCGAGGTAGTTCCGGACGATGTCGACCTGCGAGATGTCGTCCACCCGCCTCCAGAATGGCGTCCGATCGGGAGGGTCGAGCCGCGAGAGGTCGGCTCCCGAGCGGATCAGGGCAGCGAGCTCATCCGGCGTGTAGAACTCACCGGTCGCGGGATCGACGAGATTCGTGGCCTCCTGGTCCGCTCGGCGCGCAGACGACCGGTTGGCCACCCGCCACTCCGTGACCATGTTCTTCAGGTGGATCGGGATCTCGATCGCCTTGATCGCCTCGGTGTAGGCGCGGGTCGCGTACTCGACCATCAGCGCCTCCGCCGCCAGGCCATAGGCCCGCGCCGGGTCGTCTGCCGCCTCCATGCGATCGAGTAGATGCAGCACGTGCTCGAGGGCGATCGTGGTGTCGAGTCGGCCGATCCGGGCGCGGGCGCTCTCCGGATCTCTCCCGCGGTCGATGGTCTCGTGGTTGTACACGTGGGCCGCCACGACCCGCATCTTCTTCTCGACGAAGGCGCGGTAAGCCTCCACCTTCGGGGTCGACACGCGCCCCAGCGGGCCGTCTCCCACGTCGAAGAACGTCTGGTCGAGCTGCTCTCGAAACGCGCCGCCGTAGGGGACGCGCGACCTGGCGCTCGCACCTGCGGCGCACGCGACGATCAGGGCGGCCGCGATCCACGCGACCAAAGGAGCGGCCGGGTGGCGTTTCATTTGGCCATGGGTCCGTGTTCGTACAGGCCCTCGACATCCACCTCCTCGGCCGCCTGCTCCACGCCGTCGATCTCGATCCGGCTGCCGTGCTGCACCACGCTCGACCTCGCGACTCCACTCATCTCGATGTTCTCGGCGCGCACCCTGGCGGGGCCATATTCGCGCTTCTTAACGTAGGCCATGATCGCCGCGTGGCTCGCATTCGAGACGCGGGAGTTCTCGAAGACGAGCTCGGACCCGTCCTTCGAGGCGACGGCGGTTCCGACGGTGTCGATGTTCACGTTGCGGGCGACGAGCTTGCTGCCCTCCCCGACCGATATCGCCTTGTCCCGGATCTCTTCGAACGTGACGCCGTCGGCCTCCACGCGCGAGCCGCTGACGTCGAGGCCGTCACCGCCGATTTCGCGGAACGACCCTCCGACCAGTCGACCCTCGCAGAAGTCGCAGTCGAACCCGTCGGACGACAGGCCTCGAAACGACACGTCGCGAAACGCGAAACGCGATCTTATCAGGTTGAGGGCATCTTCGGCGCGGTTCCCGGAAAATGAGCTGGACTGTAGAACCACCACGGATTTCCGGAACGTCACCCCGCCGGTGAGCCTCCAGCCCCCGCGGTCGACGCCGGTGGTGTCCCGCACCTCGACATGGCGCCACTCGTGGGGGCGGTCCGAACGGAGGACCACCGCCCCTCCCCAGCGGGACGGCCCGGACGCAGGCTCCGTTCCGGCAAGCACAACCGGATCTCCGGATCGTCCCCGGAAGTGCAGCGGCCCGGACGCGATCAGCAGCCCGCCCGGCGGAAACAGCAACGTCGTGCCCGGCGGAAGAACGAGCCCGGCTCCCTCGGGCAGCACCAGGGAGCCGCCCACCTGCCAGCGGCCGGACCTGGCGGTGAACGAGCGATTGCTCTCGTCCCATGCCAGGTAACGGTGGTGCTCGAGCACCTGCTCGACGGTCGCGCGCGGAATCGGATTGGCGGAGACAGACGCCACGCCGGGTTCCGCCCGCAGTCCGGCGCCGAACCGGGTCTCCGTCTGGGCGACGCGAGCCGGCAGCGCGCGCGCCCGTTCCCGCCAGACCCCGAGGTCCGCCGGCGCCGCCGCGATCCGCGCGAGCTCGCGCTCGAAGACCCGCCGAAGCGCGTCGTCGGCGAGCAGCTGGGCGGGCCAGGCGCCGGCGGTCACCAGGCGGTCGCTTGGCGCCGCAACGGAGCGCAGGCGTTCGTCCACCGCCACGGGCTCGAGGCGTTGGGTGATCGGATTGAAGTAGAAGCGTAGCTCCGCCGGCGCGACGAGGGCATCCGCCTGCCAGACCTCTGCGACCGCGAGGTAGCGCGCCATGAGCTCGACGTCGAAGACGTGGTCCGCCCCGAGCTCGCGCCGCAAGAAGGCCTGCAGCAGGCCCGTCGCCGTGTCGCGCTCGTCTGCGAGCCTCTCCTCCGACGCGACCTTGCGGGCGCGATAGACATCGACGCGAGCGACGGGAAGCGCGCCTTTCTTCAACCGGAACAGCACGCCCTCGCGCCGTCGCTGGGATTCGAGCATCTCCTTCGACGGGCTCTCGATCGCGATCCGCCGGACGCCGGCCTCACCGTTGACACGAGCACGCACCATCCGCGTGCGGGGAACGACCAGCCCCTCACGGCGCAGCTGGGCGTGGATCGCGGCGGTCTCGGGAAACGAGAGATCGTCGGGGCGGCGCAGTGAGAAGCGCCGCATTCCCAGCAGGCGGGCCTTGCCCGCGAGCTTCACGTCGATTCGGTCGGAGGTCCTCGAAACCGTGAGCTCCGCTCGCTCCGTCGCCGACCCGACCCCGATGCTGCCGTCCACCGTCGCGCGCTCCCCAGAGTCGAATCCCGACGGCGGCGCAACGCGAACGACGAGGTCCGACGGCGTTGCGCGGGACGCCGCCCCGCGTGGCTCCTGGCGTTGGGCGCCACACCCGAGCGAGAGGGCCAGGACCGCGCCCGCCGCGGTCCACACCACCGCGCCGCGACCGGTGCGCGACCGGCGTGCGCGCGCCCCGCTGCGGTCCTCCGCTTCGTCGACCCGGATCAATGCACCCTCCCCACGGGGCTCCCGACGGTAGCCGCCGAGCCGACGGCGGCGCCACTGGTCTCTCCCCGGCCGTCCGGCTGGCCCGACCCGCCGTTGGCTACCCTTCGCGAAACCTGACGGGGAGACGCATGAGCCTGAAGATCGGAGTTCTCGGCGCCGGATCCTGGGGAACCACCGTTGCGACCCTCGCGCGCAACAACACGCCCACGACCCTGTGGTCCCGCCGGGCGGAGCTCGCCGAGGAGATCAACCGACGCCACACCAACGAGCGTTACCTGTCCGGCTTCCCGCTGCCGGAAGACCTGGTCGCGACTGCATCCATCGAGGACGCGGTACGCAGCGCCGATGTCGTGGTGATGGGCGTTCCCTCCCACGGCATGCGACCCGTCTTGAAGGAGGTCGCGAAGTCGATCCGGCCGTGGGTGCCGGTCATCAGCCTCGCCAAGGGCCTCGAAGAGGGCAGCCACCTGCGCATGAGCGAGGTGATCGGCGAGATGTTGCCCGGTCACCCCACCGGCGTGCTCACCGGTCCCAACCTCGCGAGGGAGATCATGTCCGGCTTCGCGGCCGCGAGCGTCATCGCCATGGAGAACGACACGATTCTGCGTGAGCTCCAGGAC
>JBHHVG010000283.1:0-4831 GCA_046754165.1 Myxococcota bacterium | reverse complement strand
CTCCGGATGTTGCGGATGGAGGTCTGCGAAATCGCGGTAGTAGGAGAGGGCTTCTTCGTATTTCGCGTCCCGGAAGTAGGAATCGGCGATCTTCAGCTCCGCCAGCACGGCGTAATCGCTGTACGGGTAGTTGTCGATGATCGCCTGGAAGGTCTCGACCGAGTTGCCATAGTCGATCCAAGGGATGAAGCCGAAGAGCGTGCCGCCCTCCATCTCGTCGATCCCCTGCTCGTAGAGCTCCTCGGCGGGGGCTGGCTCTTCGAAGGTCGGAGGGGTGTTTTTGCACCCGCTTGGCAGGAGCAGGGCTGCGAGGGCGGCAGTAGCGAGGCGAGCGAACACGATTCCCCCGGATCGGCGAGTGCGCGCAAGCTATCGGATCCTTTCTATCCGTGTCAATTTGCTAAGGTTTTCGCCCACCCACAGGAGATCGGTGATGAATCGCAACGCGCTGAAGCAGCTACGCCTCGACCGCCGCCTGATACGGCGACGGGGCTGGATTTCCAGCTCGGACCTGGAGCAGGAGATCGCAGCGCTGCCCGACGTCTCGGACAAGATCGCTCCGGAGGAAGAGGATTCGAAGCTGTCGTCGGACGTCGCGGACGACACCGCG
This sequence comes from Myxococcota bacterium, assembly GCA_046754165.1. Classification (GTDB taxonomy): domain Bacteria; phylum Myxococcota_A; class UBA9160; order UBA9160; family SMWR01; genus JAFDEI01. Next base: position 4,221 of record JBHHVG010000283.1, on the reverse strand, counting down.
CCCGGAGCGATCTGATCCGGCCCGAGCGATCCTGCCGGGCCGCGGCGCGGATTGCGAACGAGCGGAGGCCGTCGTGATCAAGGAAAAGTTCGGGAGCCGGCTCGACGGCTGGATGCTGGCGGTGGCGCCCTTCCTGTTTCGCCGTGTCGTGAACCCGAACGTGCTCACCGTGATGGGCGCGTGTATCAGCCTGGTCGCCGCGGCGGCTTTTGCGCAAGGGGCCTTCGTCGCCGGCGGACTGCTGACCCTGGCAGGTGGAGGATTCGACCTGATCGACGGTGTCGTCGCACGGCGTCACGGCATCTCGACGCGCTTCGGCGCCTTCCTGGACTCGACCCTCGATCGCCTGGTGGACATGGCGCTGTTCCTCGGGATCGCCGTCCACTATGCCCAGGTCGCCCGGCCCGACGTGGTGCTGCTGGCCGGCGCTGCGTTGGTACCGACGGTTCTCGTATCCTATTCGAAGGCCTGCGCCGAGCTGTCGATCGGGCCGATGTCCGTGGGCCTTTTCGAGCGCGCTGAACGCGTGGGCGTGGTGGCGCTCGGCGCAATTCTGGGCATGGTGATTCCCGCGCTGTGGGTCGTCGCGATCGGCAGCACGGTCACGGTCGCCCAACGCTTCGTCTACGCCCACCGCGAGATGAAGAGGATCGACGCCGAGGAGTGCGCCGGTCTGGGAGAGCTTTCGTGACGAAGAAGAAGGAACAGGGATCCGGCGAGTCGGGCTTCACCCTTGGCGAGTCGACGACTCCGGCTGGAGCGCCGGACGTCGACGCGCTCCCCAAGATCGATTTCTCGACCTTTGTCATCTCGCTCGGCACTTCGGCGCTCCATCATCTGGGCGTAGCGGCGAATCCGGAGACGAGCGAGCAGCCGCCGAAGAACCTGGCCATGGCCAGCCAGACCATCGACACGCTGGAGATGCTGCGCGACAAGACGAGGGGAAACCTCGGCGAAGAAGAGACGAAGCTGATCGAATCGGTTCTGTACGAGCCGCGGCCGATTTCTTGACCGCCGACACCATGCGCGAGGTCGGTGCTCCGACGCTGCGGACGAACGCGCCGGCGAAGATCAACTTCGGGCTCCGGATCGTGGGTCGCCGCCCCGACGGCTATCACGCGCTCGAAAGCGTCTTTCTTCCCCTCGATCTCACCGACGACGTCGAGATCGCCCTCCACCCCGCCCGCGCGGTCGCGTCGGAGCTGACCCTCGAGCGGTCGAAGGATCTGCCCGAGGCGCACGTCCCCGCCGGCGATGACAACCTCGCACTGCGCGCCGCCCGCGCGTTCTTCGGGGACACCGCGGACCCGCCGAGTGTGGCGATTCGCCTGATGAAGCGCATTCCGGTGGCGGCGGGACTCGGCGGTGGATCGAGCGATGCCGCGGCGGTGCTCCGCCTGCTTGCCGAGTGCTACCCGGACGCCCGCGGGCCTGGCGAGGTCGCGCGATTGGCGCTCTCACTCGGTGCGGACGTGCCCTTCTTCCTGGCGCCGCGCCCGGCCTGGGTCACCGGAATCGGTGAGCGCATCGAGCCACTCTCCCGCTGGCCCGAGCTGGCGCTGGTGCTCGCCAACCCGGGGGTTCCGCTCTCCACCGCCGAGGTCTTCCGCGCCAGCGACGCCTCGATCCCGCGGCGCGCGGCCACTGGCGTCTCCGCCCGCGCGCTGGCACCGGCGCAGCTCCTCCGCGACGCCTCGCCGGAGCGGCCCGAGGCCCTGGCCGCGCTGCTCGCCAACGATCTCGAGCCCGCCGCGTTGCGTCTGTGCCCGGCCGTGGCCCGGCTGCGCGACCGCCTGCTGCGAGCCGGCGCCGCCGCGGTCGGGATGTCCGGCAGCGGGCCGACGGTCTTCGGGGTATTTCGCAGCGCTGCCGAGGCCCGCCGGGCCCTGGTGCGCGCCGCCTTCCAGGCGCCGACCTGGGCCAGGGTCGCGATGACGGCCAAATCTGGATAATCTCTCGCTCCGGCCGTTTCGGTGTGGCACGGGCGGACTGGGGGCCGCTTTCAGGGTTGTGCCGGGCTTCGCCCGCGGGCGTCTGGACAGGCGGCAGTTCCGGTGATGGGGCGTCGCCAAATGGTAAGGCAGCGGCCTTTGGAGCCGCCATTTGCAGGTTCGAGTCCTGCCGCCCCAACCACGAATGCGCTGAGCGGGTTTCAGTGCCGAGGCAAGACCATGCAGCGCATGAAGCTCTTCGCGGGCAGCTCGAACCCGGATCTTGCCCAACGCATCGCCGACTATCTCGGCATCGAGCTTGGCAAGGCCGAGATCGGCACCTTCAGCGATGGCGAGGTGATGGTCGAGATCGGCGAGAATGTTCGCGGCTGCGACTGCTTCGTCATCCAGTCGACCTGTTCGCCGGCGAACTCTCATCTGATGGAGCTGCTGATCATCATCGACGCGCTCCGCCGCTCGTCGGTGGCGCGGATCACCGCGGTGATTCCCTACTACGGATACGCCCGCCAGGATCGCAAGGTCCGCCCGCGCGTTCCCATCACCGCCAAGCTGGTGGCAGACCTCATCTCGACGCCCGGGACCCACCGGCTGCTCTGCATCGACCTGCACGCCGGCCAGATTCAGGGCTTCTTCGATATTCCCGTCGACAACGTCTTCGCGACGCCGGTTCTGCTCCAGGAGATCCGGTCGCGATACTCGGCCAAGCCGATGATCATCTCGCCGGACGCCGGCGGTGTGGAGCGCGCCCGCGCCTACGCCAAGCGGCTCGAGGCGGATCTCGCCATCATCGACAAGCGCCGAGAATCTCCGAACGTCGCCGAGATCATGAACATCGTCGGCGACGTCAGGAGCCGGAACTGCGTCATGGTGGACGACATGGTCGATACGGCCGGGACGCTCACCCAGGGCGCACTCGCTCTGATGAAGGCCGGAGCGAGCTCGGTGTCCGCCGTCATCACGCACCCCATCCTTTCCGGGCCTGCGATCGAGCGGATCGTGGAATCCCCGCTCGACGAGCTCATCGTGACCGACACCGTCCCGCTGGCTGCGGAGGCGAGGGACTGCGACAAGGTCCACGTCGTTTCCGTCGCGCCGCTGCTCGGTGAGGCGATCCGGCGAATCAACAACGAAGAGAGCGTCAGCTCTCTGTTCATCTAGACCTTTCTCGAGGAGAAGTACCGTGGCAGAGAACGAAATCCAGGCAGAGATTCGGGAGGCGACCGGAAAGGGTGTCGCGCGCAAGATTCGGGCGACGGGTCGGATCCCCGGAGTCTGCTACGGGCAGGCCCAGGAGTCGCAGCCCATCACCGTGGACCCCAAGGCGCTCGACGACCTGATCCGCAAGAGTACCGCGGGCTTGAACACGCTCATCAATCTGAAGGTCGCGGGCGGCGGGGCATACGACGGCAAGAAGGTGCTGCTGAAGGAGATGCAGCGGGACCCGGTGACGAACCGGCCGCTTCACGCGGACTTCTACGCCATCGAGCTCACCCACAAGATCGATGTCGCGGTTCCGATCCACGTCAGTGGAACGGCGCCGGGCGTCACGATGGGTGGCATCCTCGACCAGGTACTGAGAGAGGTGCACCTCGAGTGTCTCCCCGACGCGATCCCCGAAGAGGTGGTCGCCGACGTGTCCGCGCTCGAGCTCGGCATGTCGATCCACATCCGCGACCTGATGCTGCCCGAGGGTGTCGAGCTGCGGAGCGACCCGGACCTGTCGGTCATCTCCGTCGTGGCGCCCAAGACGGTCGAGGAAGAGACCCCGGCCGACGAAGAGGTGGCCGAGGGCGAGGAGGCCGCGCCCACCGGCGAGGACGCCGCTGCTTCCGCAGAATCGACCGAGGCGGCCGACGAGAAGAGCGGCGACTGAGGCGTACTTCCGCGTGAAGCTCGTCGTCGGTCTCGGGAACCCTGGGCGCTCGTATGCGCCGACGCGCCACAACGTGGGATTTCGGATCACCGATGGCTTCGCGAGGGGCCGGGGAATCGAGCTCGGAGCCTTTCGCTTCGGGGGCTGCTTTGGCCGCGGCCGGGTCGTCGGCCGCGAGGGCGAGGAGATTTCGGTCGGCGTGCTCGAGCCCCACACCTTCATGAACCGCTCCGGCCAGGCCGTCGCCGCGGCGCTGCGCGAGCTTCCCGTCGGTGATCCGGCGACGGACGTGCTGGTCGTCTACGACGACGTCGACCTGCCATTCGGACGCCTGCGGGTTCGCCCCTCGGGCGGGTCGGGCGGCCATCGCGGCCTCGCCCGCGTCATCGAGCACCT
>JBHHVG010000282.1:0-4833 GCA_046754165.1 Myxococcota bacterium | reverse complement strand
ACCTGCACGGCTTTCCCTTCTACAACACCGAGCAGCAGAGTCAGCGCTACGTGCGCCTCGACGAGATCAGCGCCCACGTGCCCACGTCGCTGGCCGGCGCCGACCGCCAGCTCTATGAGGCATCCATCGAGAATGCCTGGGCCGCCTACCGCGAATTGACCCGACGGCTGACGCCGCGGACGCGGAACACGCTCTCGGAGCTGTGGCGGCTTCCGCAGCGGAAGAACGAGGCCTTCGGCAGGAGCATCGACAAGGAGGCCGAGAAGAAGGCCATCGAGACCGCGCGCTACGTGATTCCGATCGCGTGCCACACCGCGATGGTCTACACGATCTCCGGCATCGTGCTGCACCGTCTGCGGCGCATGGCCCTGGTGAACGACGTTCCGCGGGAAGCCGCGGATGTGGTGCTCCGCATGGTGGCCGAAGTCGAGCGTGTCGACTCGGACTTCTTCTCGCGGGTCGGCGAGCCGCCGATGGAGGCGGACGCCGTGCTCGAGAACCGCGTCGCTCCCCCCGGGGTTGGCGACGCGGCGATGCTCGAGAGCTTCGACAAGTCACTCGGCGGGTACCGGTCGCGACTGGTGGACTGGAGCGCCCGCGCGCCGGAGGTCATCGCCGACGCGGTGAGGCGCGTGCTGGGAATGGTCGATCTCGACGACGACGACGCCCTCGATCAGGTGCTGAATCCCGCACGGAATCCCTACCGCGTCGAGACGCTCAATGTCTCGAGCCACGCGCCGCTGATGCGGACGCTGGTCCACGCCCACTACACGTTCCGCAAGAAGCTCTCGCACACCGCGGACTCGCAGGACCAGCGGCACCGCATGGTTCCGGGCTCGCGGCCGATGTTGTCGCGGACGGTGCCGGCGAACGTCGACGTCATCGAGCCGGAGATGATCCGCGACGACCCGGGCTGCCACGCGATCTTCGTCGAGGCGTGCGAAGCCGCCTGGGACGCGCGTTCTCGACTGCTCGCCGGTGGCGTCGATCCAAGGGAGGCGCTGTACCTGCTCCCGAACGCGCTCGCGGTCCGCTTCGAGGAATCGGGTACCTTGCTCGACCTCCTCCACAAGTGGACGATGCGGACGTGTCTCAACGCACAGCGCGAGATCTGGCAGGCGTCGATGGACGAGATCGAGCAGGTCGCGGCCGTCCATCCGAGTCTCGCCCTTCACATCGGCCCGCCCTGCTCGGTTCGCAACGGCCTCGTCCGACCGCGCTGCACCGAAGGGTCGCATTTCTGCGGAGTGCCCGTGTGGCGGACCTTCCCGGACGTCAAACGCGTCGTCTGATCGCGGCCGTGGCGGCGCTCGCGACGGTGGCGGCTGCAGCGGCTCCCGCCACCGAGCCCGCGGTCGACCTGATCGGTAGCTGGCACGTGCTCGTCCACTACACCGACGACCACACCCAGGACCCGACGCAGCTGCGCTGGGACGATCGGGTCTGGGTGTTCGAGAGGTCCGGCAGCCGCCTGCGCTGGATCGAGTATCCGATCGTGATATTCCAGGACGACACCGGCCGCTTCGAGCCGCGCGGCGGCATGCGCGCGGCGCGGGTGCTGCACGCCTGGGAGCCCAACGCCGGCCAGCGCGCCCAGATCGAGGCGGGCTTGGAGGTGAACAACCGCGGACAGAAGTCGAAGACACTTCGCGCGCACGGCGAGCATGGCTGGCGCTCTGCGAACCGCCCCACCGCTTCATCCGCGTCGGTCGTGAGCTATGTCGAGAACTGGAGCATCGAGGGGCTCGACGACAAGCCCGTATTCCGGAGGGAAGACGTGCTGGGTTCCGGCTTGATGGACTCGCTCGACGGCGTCACCCAGTACACGACCACGGAGGTCGCGCCCGGCGGAGACGAGCTGCGTGGCGCCTTCCAGCGCGATGCCTCGCGCCGCGGGACCTTCCGGCTCACGCGGGCCGGGACGTCGAAGAGCCTCGAAGGCGGGAGCCCGTCGGTCGGACAACGCTTTCGCAAGCAGTTCCTCGGGTCGTTCCGGGACGCGCTGAAGCAGCGGGAGAAGGCCTTGCACGACCTGTCCGACGAAGGCGCCGACGGCCAGATCTCCGCCGAAGCCCGCGAGCGCGCGCGGGCCATGATCCGCGCCGCGCTGCTCGAGAGCATTCGCGCGGCGCGCGGGGATCCGGAGCTGCTCGCTCCGGAGATCGAAAGCCTCTCCCGCCTGATCGAGCGCCGCATGCTCGACGCGGGCGCCGACGCACACGAGATCGACCAGATGCTGAAGGACGGTCGCCTCAACCCGTGACGCAGGTGGGCGGCTGCGTTCGGCGTTCCAATCCGGGGGACCTCCACCACCTCGTCGCGCTGTGGATCGAGATCACCCGCAACCACGCGTCGGTGGACCCGCTCTTCACGCTGCGTTCCGGTGTGGAGCCCGAGGTGCGGCGGCTGCTCGCGGCGCAGCTCGCACACGCCGACGGCGCGGTCTTTGTCTGGGAGGACGCTGACCTCCTGCTCGGCTTCTGCAGCGTGCGCGTCGACCGCGCACCGCCCATTCTCGTCGAGACCGTCCGCGCCGAGATCACCGACCTCGGGGTGCGCGAAGCGGCGCGTCGGCGCGGAATCGGGACCGCCCTCGCCGACGCCGCGCTCGCGTGGGTGCGGGGTCGCGGGATTGTCCGGGTCGAGGTGCGCGTTGCCGCCGGAAACCCGGCCGCCCAGGGCTTCTGGCGCGCGCTTGGGTTCGGCGATCTCATGGACGTACTGCAGCGCCGGCTGTAATCTCTCGACGAACTTCAGGCCCACGGACACGGCGCCATGCCCGCTCCCGACGAAAAACGACCGCAGAGCCCGCTCGCGCGCGAGCTCAACGAGCGGCTCGAAGCCGCCGCGCCGGAAGTCTTCGGAATGCTGTCAGCCCTCGGCCGCCGGCTCTACTTTCCGAAGGGCATCCTGTCGCAGAGCGCCGAGGCGAGGGCCAAGGCGAACCGCTTCAACGCGACGATTGGGATCGCGACCGAGAAGGGCGAACCCATGGCGTTGCCGTCGATCACGGAACACCTGGCGGACATCGGCAGCAGGGATGCTGTCGACTACGCGCCGCCGGCGGGCCGCCCGGATCTGCGCGAGCACTGGCGCGACAAGACGCTGGCCGAGAACCCGTCGCTGCGCGGCAAGCGCTTCGGCTTGCCCATCGTGACCAGCGCCATCACCCACGGTCTGGCCCTCGTCGGCGATCTTTTCGTCGACCCGGACGACTGCATCGTGTTTCCCGACAAGCTGTGGGGCAATTACCGCCTGACCTACGAGGTCCGCCTCGGAGCGAAGATCGCCACGTTCCCGTTCTACGACGGCGATGGGTTCGCGGTGGACGCGTTCGCAGTGGCCCTCGCCGACAACGCGCGCGGCCGCGACAAGATCCTCGTGCTGCTGAACTTCCCCAACAACCCGACGGGCTACATGCCGACCGAGGTGGAAGGCCGGGCCATCGTCGACGCGCTGGTGCGCCAGGCGGAAACGGGAACGAAGGTCGTGGCCGTCTTCGACGACGCGTACTTCGGCCTCTTCTACCACCTGGGCGGCCGGTCCCAGACAGAGTCCCTGTTCGGGGCGGCGATCAACCGCCATCCCAACCTTCTCGGGATCCGTCTCGACGGCGCCACCAAGGAGCTGTTCGTGTGGGGGCTGCGCTGCGGCTTCCTGACCTTTGGTCCGGGCGGCATCGACGGATCCGACGAGGTGCTCGAGGTGCTCGACGCCAAGGTCCGCGGCGCTATCCGCGGCGGCATCTCGAACGTGCCGCAGCTGTCGCAGACCCTCGTCGATCGCGCGCTGGCGTCCTCGTCGATCGACGCCGAGCGCAAGCAGAAGGTCGAGATGCTCCGGGCACGCGCAGAAAGGACCTTCGAGGTCGTGGGCGATCCGCGTTTCCGAGAGAGCTTCCGGCCCTATCCGTTCAACAGCGGCTACTTCATGTGCGTCGCCGTGAACGGCGTCGATGCCGAGCGCGTGCGCGTCCACCTGCTCGACGCGTACGGGGTCGGCGTGATCGCGACAGGGCCGAGCGACATCCGCGTCGCGTTCTCGTGCCTCGAGGTCGACGAGATCGAGCCGCTATTCGACGCCCTGCATCGGGCGATCGCTGACCTCCGGTAGCGGGTTCCAACCCGCTTCGACGCGGTCGAGTTCCAGCAGGATGGCGATGAGCGCGTCGATTCCGCGTTCGAGGTTCTCGACCGATACGCGCTCGTCCGGGCCGTGCACGCCCCGCTCCTCGCCGGCCCGGTGCCCGCGCGTGAAGCCTGCGTTCATGCCGGGGACCACACGCGCGCCGGGATCCTCGACGGCAGCGACGCGTTCGATGGCACGATAGAGCGGTGTGTCGGTCGGGGAGAGCTCGGACTCGAAGTGAAGCAGGATCTCGACACCGATGCCCGGATCAGCGAGAAGGCTGCGAACCTGGTCCGCGAAAGCGGAGCAGCTCTCGTCGGGCAGCAGCCGCGCGTCGAGGTGGGCCGAGGCGATCGTGGGGATCATGTTCGTCCGCGAGCTGCCCTGCAACACCGTGGTGGTCAGCGTATTGCGCACCATCGCCGCGTAGTGGCGATCGGAGAGGAAGCGGTTGCGGAACGCCGGGTCGTTCTCGAGCCCGTCGGCGAGATTGGCGAAGCCCTCGCGATCGTCTTCGGGCGCCAGTGGAGCCATGGCGGCGAACATGGCGGCGACGGGCGGGACGACGCGCACCGGGGTCTCGAGCTTCTGGACCCGGGCGAGAGCGGCCAGCAGCCGCGGCACGGCGGCGTCCCGTGGCGGCACCGAGCTGTGGCCGGGCCGGCCCCGCGACACGACGCGCAGCCAGCAGGGGCTCTTCTCGGT
>JBHHVG010000281.1:0-4835 GCA_046754165.1 Myxococcota bacterium | reverse complement strand
TGTTTGGCAGCTGCGGCGGCTGTGCCTGGCAGCACGTCGCGTACGACACCCAGCTGGAGGCGAAGGCGGCGATCGTGCGCGAGGCCTTCACTCGCATCGGTGGCTGGCAGCCCCCGGGGCCGGTTCCGATCACGCCGTCGCCGTCGGTCTACGGCTACCGCCTGCGAGCGCGCGTTCGGGTGGAGTCGGGCCGAGTCGGATTCCGCCGGCGCCGATCCAATGCGCTGTGCGCCACCCGCCACTGTCCGATCCTCGTGCCCGCACTCCAGCAGAAGCTCGCCGAGGTGGCGGACGCGGCCCCGGGCCGCGACGACGAGTGGGAGCTCTTTGCCGCCGCCACCGACGCGCGCGCCACACCGCTGCCGACCACCGAATCCCGCCGGCTGGAGCTCGTCGTCGCGGGCGAGCGGATCGGCGTGTCGCCCGGGGTCTTCGCCCAGTCGAACGCCTCCATGCTCGAACCCCTGGCGCGGTCGGTCGTCGACGCCGCCGGCAGCGGAGATGTCGCTTTCGACCTGTTCGCCGGTGCCGGGTTCTTCACGCTGGGCCTCGCGCGTCGCTTCCAGCGGGTGCTCGCGTTGGAGTCGGATGTTGCGGCCGTCCGCGACCTCGAAGCCAACCTGCGCGAGGCGGAACGCACCAACGTCGACGTCGTCTGCATGGCGCTCGAGGCGGCGCTCGGAGACGGCGCCCTCTCGGGCCGGCGGCCCGACGTCGTCGTCGTCGATCCGCCGCGGACCGGACTTCCTCCGGGTTCTTCGGATGCCTTGGCGGAGCTCGGACCCCGCCGCATCGTCTACCTGTCGTGCGATCCGGCCACCCAGGCCCGGGACGTGGCCTATCTGATCGGGAACGGGTACCGGGTCGAGCGGGTCGAGGCCTTCGACCTCTTCCCGCAGACGCCGCACGTCGAGTCCCTCGCCGTTCTCGCGAGGGACTCGGACCAGAGGACCGTCAGGGTTCGATGAGGCCGTGGCGCAGGGCGTAACGCACCAGCTCCGTTGCCTTCCGGACCCCGAGCTTGCGCATCAGGCTGGTGCGGTGAGCCTCGACGGTCTTGGGGCTGATGGAGAGATCGCTGGCGATCTCCTTGGCGGACATGCCCTCGGCGATGCGGTGGAGGACCTCGCGCTCCCGCGTGGAAAGCAACGAGAAGGGCTGATCGGTGGCTGCGCGGGGCTTGCGAATCTGGGCGACGATCTCGCGCGCCACCGGCGGGCTGAAGTAGCTGCCGCCTCTGGTCACGGCGCGGATCGCGGAAAGGATCTCGCTGGCGCGGGCGTTCTTCAGGACGTAGCCGTCGGCGCCGAGCGTGACCGCGTTCTGGATCATCCGGGGGTCGGCGTGGACCGACAGCAGGATGGTCTTCACGTCCGGATGGTCGATTCGGACGCGCTCCAGGGTCTCGAGGCCGCTCAGCCGGGGCATCGAGATGTCGAGGATCACGACGTTGGGCCGGTGCTTCTCGACCTGCCGGAGCACCTCGCGCCCGTCCGCCGCCTCAGCGCACAGATCGATGTCGCTCTCCGCCTCGATCAGGCGCCTCACGCCCTCTCGAACGATGCTGTGGTCGTCTGCGACGAGTACAGAGATCACGATTCCAGACTACACCGAACGCCATCGGTGGATCAATGGCCGGTCTGCGCGCGGGGCGGGACCGATCCGTCGATCCGGGCTACGCTCGAAACCGGCGAACCCCTGCTCCCCACACACCCACCGACGACCCGGAGAGGCCATCGAGCCGACACCCGATACTCCGCGCATTTGAGCCGCGAACGTTCCGGCCGGCGGATGCCTCGAGCCGATATCGGGACCGTGCACAGATGGAGGGGACCGTGCTGCAATTCGGACCGGATCAGGGTAGAGCGCGTCGAACCGTCGCTCCCCGGTTCGTCCTCTATGTCGAAGGTCCGCGCGACCGCGAGATCCTGCGCGCCTGGGCGTACCGCCTATTGCCGTCCCTGGCGCGCCGCATCATCGATACGGTGGTGATCCTCGGCGGCCGGCAGCCCCAGCGGGCCGTGGAGCATTTCCGCAGCCGCGGCGGGACCGCGTCCGGTATGCGCGCCTTGTGCATCCTCGACCGGGATGGCGGCGATTCGACGCAGCCCTCCAGCGGCGGCGAGCACGGCCTCGAGTTCTATACGTGGAGCCGTCGGCATATCGAGAGCTATCTGCTCGTTCCCGGCGCCCTGCGCCGCGCCCTGTGCCTCGGCGATCGCGCCGCTTCGCTCGATCGCATCCTCGGCGAACACCTGCCCGACCTCGAGGACGAGTCAGCGTTCCGCAGCGTGGACGCCAAGCGTTTCCTGGGCCCGAATGGCGCGCTACGGCAGGCTCTCGGCAGGCCCATTCCCCTCAGCGGCGTGGCGCGCGCCACGCGCGAAAGCGAGCTGCACCCGGACGTACACGAGGTATTCGGCCGCATGCGCGGCATCTTCGCGGCGGACGATACCGGTCGAACCCTTCGCTAGCGCGGCGCCGTGGCACATGGCTCTCCGCTGCGCGAGTGGGACGAAGGGGGACTCCATGGGGAAGCGGACGGCGGCCGAGATCGCGGTGGCGCTCGAGGGGCTTCCCGCTTGGCAGGTCCTCGACGGGAAGCTTCATCGTGAGTTCCAGTTTCGCGATTTCAGCGAAGCTTTCGCGTTCATGACGCGCGTCGCGCTGCTCGCCGAGAAGGCCGATCACCATCCTGACTGGACGAACGCCTATGACCGCGTCGTGATCGATCTCTACAGTCACGATGCGCGGCGCATCACGCAGCGCGATCTCGATCTCGCGGCGGCGATCGATCGGATCCTGGAAGCGGAGTAGGGGAGCCGGTGCCCGGAGGCCTCGATCTCGCCGCCGCCGCCGCGGCCGTCTTTGCCGGCGCACTGCTCCAGGGTGCCGTCGGTTTCGGCTACGCCCTGGTCGCAGCTCCGATCCTCTTCATGATCGACGGGCGACTGGTGCCGGGGCCGGTGCTCCTCGGTGCGCTGATGCTCACGGCGCTCTGCGCTCGTCGCGATTGGACCGCCATCGACTTCGAGGGCTTCGGTTGGGGGCTGATGGGTCGCGTTCCCGGGACGTTGCTGGGTGCCGCGGCGGTGTCGGTCATCCCGGCCGACCGCTTCGCCGCACCCCTCGGCGCGCTGGTGCTGATCGCGGTGGCGATGACCGGATCCGGCGTCCGGATCGATCCCAACCCGCGCACCCTGGCCGGTGCCGGGCTCCTCGCCGGGTTCATGGGAACGACGTCCTCCATCGGCGGGCCACCCCTGGCGATGGTCTACCAGCACGCGCCGGGGGATCGCCTGCGCGGCACCCTCAGCGTCTACTTCGTGGTCGGGTGCCTGATGTCATTGTCCGCTCTCGCAGTCGTCGGCCGCCTGGGCACCTACGAGCTGACCTGGGGCGCCGCGCTCCTGCCCGGGGTCGTGCTGGGTTTCGCGCTGTCGAAGCGGCTCACTCCGTGGGTCGACCGCGGCTACACGCGGCCGGCGGTCCTCGCTGTCTCCGCCGCCGCCGGCATCGGGGTTGTCGCCCGGGCCCTGTGGTGACGTGATCTCACGGGTCCGCGGCGTCGCGAATCAATGGCCGCGGAATCTCGAGCCCCTCGCGCCGTGCGCGCCGGATCGCTCCGATCAGCCGCAGGGCGCTCGGCAGGAACGTCACCCCGATCACGACGTGCATCAGCAGGAAGGCGGTGTTGGTCGCGAAGGCGTAGGCGACCAATGCGTCGCGATCGGCGAACTCGGAAAAGCAGAGTGACCAGGTGATCTCCCGCGTGCCGAAATTTCCGAACGACGGCAGGGCCAGGGCGATGTAGAGCAGCGGGATACGTCCGGCGAGTGCCCACCAGGAGATGTTGATCCCGAAGGCGCGGGAGGCGAGCCCCTGGATCAACACGTCGAAACAGGCGAGCAGGGCGAACCAGCCGACGAACGGCAGCACGGACCGAAAGCCGAGGTTCTTCGTCCACGCACCGAAGCGCGTTCCGGCGACCCGTCGCTCCCACAGCCCCGTTCGCGTCGCCACGACGCCGGCGAGGATCAGCGACCAGCTGATGCAGACGGCGATCAGGATGTCGTGGTTCCCGGCGGGCCCGCCTTCGAGGAATGCCAGCGAGACCGTCGCCTGGAGGAGCAGCACGAAGAAGTGGGTGACCAGAGGGATCGTCGCAACCGCAAACACCGCGGCGAGGCTTCCCCGCGTCAGCTGCAGGACGCCGTAGAGGAAGCCCGCGTCCGCCAGTGGGTTGTTGACGGCGCGCAGCAGCTCGGCGCCGCCGCGCACGGAGATCAGCTCGCGGGTGGAGACGGGGCCGACAAAGCGCCGCACGACCGATGCCTGGAGGATTCCCCACCACAGGAAGAAGATCATCTTGTCTGCGATGGTGAACGAGAGGTAGAGGGGGAGGTTTGCGCCGTCGGTGGCGCGTACGAGCGCTTCCCAATCCGCCGCGAACCCGAACACGTAGGTGAGCGCCGCCGCGGAGATCGCCCAGGGCAGGAGCTTGCGCCAGCGAGGAGGTTGAGACGTCGCCACCGCGCAGCAGGATAGCGTGCAGGGGGCGGCTCCACCCTCGATGGCCGGGATGCGCGCAGACGTCGCGGAGGCTGCGAACTGCTTCGCTATCGTCGCCCGACCGTGCGGCTGCTGGCTCTCGACTTCGACGGTGTCCTATCGAACAGTGCCCCGGAGGCGTTCGTCGTCGCGCTGCGCTGTTACGCTTCCATTCACCCCGCGAGCCGCTTCGCCGCCTCGGCGGAGCGCTTTGGCGCCGAGACGGCCCCCACGCCGGAAGCGGTTGCTGCCCACGAGCTCTTCGCGCCGTTTCTCGAGCTCAT
>JBHHVG010000280.1:0-4843 GCA_046754165.1 Myxococcota bacterium | reverse complement strand
GGTCCGGTGACGACCTCCGTCTTCCTGATCGGCGACGCGGGCGCGCCGAAGCTCCCGAGGGCGAAATCCGGCGTCCCGGACGCGCTGATCGATCCGGTGTTGTCCGCGCTGGCCCGCGACGTGGCCGCACAGGTCGCGGCGATCGGCGCCGAGAACACCGCCGTGGTCGTGCTCGGCGACAACGTCTACCCGGACGGGCTGCCGCCCGTGGGCCACCCGCGCCGCCAGCACGCCGAGCGCGTCCTCGAGGCGCAGATCGCCGCCATTGGCGAGGCCCAGGGCATGTTCACCCTCGGCAACCACGACTGGGTGCAAGGTAAGCGGGGCCGAGGCTGGGAACACGCCATGGCCCAGGCGGAGTACCTGTCGGCACGCGCACCCAACATCTCGCTGCACCCCCCGGACACCTGCCCGGGGCCGGACGACGTGAAGTTCGGAGACCACCTCCACCTCGTCTTCTTCGACATGTGGGCGGCGATGTATCAGATCAATCATCCAGCAGGACCGCAGGCTCACTGCACTCCCGCCGCCGGCGACGGCCGGCTGGCGAAGATCATCGACGGCGTCCTCGGAGACACCGGCGAGCGCCGCGCCGTCTTCATCAGCCATCCCCCGATGCTCACCAGCGGCCCCCACGGAGGCTACTTCCCGTGGAAGGAGCACGTCTTCCCGCTGCGTGTCTTCGATCGAAACCTGTGGATCCCCCTGCCGGTGATCGGCTCGATCATTCCGCTCGCCCGCCTGCTCGGCGTCGCCGACACGGACCTGATGAGCGCGAACTACCGCCTCTACCTCGAGGGCGCGAAGGCGCTCTTCTCGCCCGGCCACCCGACGCTGGTGGCCGCTGGCCACGAGCACAGCCTGCAGATCCACGTAGACCCCACCGGTGTCTTCCACGCGGTCAGTGGCGCCGGCAGTGTCCGCAAGGTCGACTTCGTGCGCGACATGAAGTCCGACCTGATGGCCCTGGCGGCGCCGGGCTACATGCGGCTCGACGTGTACGAAGATGCCAGCCTGCGCCTGAACGTCCTGGCCCTCGTCGGGCGCGACGAGGCCGACCTGGTCTACAGCAGCTGCATTCCGTAGCGGCGAAGCCGATCGAACAACCGGTCTCGACCCGGTTTCGAGGCGCGTTCTCGCCGGGAGTGGCCGGACCCGCGCGTCGTTCGCCGAAGCCGACGCCTCAAGCGATCAGCGAGTCGCCGCTCTCTGCGATATCGAGTCGGTGGTCTCTATCCCGCGCGAGGTCCGCTTTCCCGGCGGCGCGCTCGATCTACTCCGTCCCGAGGCTCTGCCAGGCTTCGACGAGGGCCAGCGGGCTATCCGGCTGCCCGGCGAACTTCGGGCCTTCTGTGAAGGAAACCCAGGACCGCGCGCTCGCCGTCCAGATATCTCCGAAGGGCGCGAACCCTGGGGGATCATCGAACGTGCCGGGTCGCAAGACGAAGATCTGCGGGAACTTGACGGGCTCGCCCCAGACCCGAGCGACGCAGCTCTGGCAATAGCGTCCACGCTTCGTCCGTCCGTCTGGCATCGAGATCTCGAAACCCTCGGGCTCGACCGTCAGCACTTCGACTTCCTCGCGATTTGCGATCATGGAGAGCCCGAAGGCCGACCCGGTCTGCCGCTGGCAATCCGTGCAGTGGCAGGCGTAGAACGCCAGCGGCTGTCCGGCGTAGCGGTAGCGCACGCGACCGCAGAGACATCCACCGAGCGTTTCGAATCTCACCACACCTCCGCCCGCTGATGGTCGCGACGCCCAGCGTCCGGGCGCACGGACATTCGGGAGCCTGTCTGGTGAGTATGCCGAAGGCTCGGACGGGGCGCTGTGCTCCGGCGACCTAGCGGCGCGTCGTCGGCCGGCGAGCCTGCTGCACGGGTGCCGCTGCGACTCCGATTCCTGGCGGTCATCGCAGCTGCCATGCCCTCATGATGCTTGTCCACTGCGCCACGGCTATCCGGTACCCGCGGTCGTGCTCGTGGGAAACAACGGGGGTGGCTCCGGGTCTATAATGGTCGAGCAGAAGGTCGGGTGGACGACCCATCCCGGGAGGGTGCGGCAGGCCATGCGCCGCCGAGGCGGACACCGACGGGGTCGGTGGGTGGACCGAGCGGACGTCGTGCCAGAGGGTATCGTGTAAAGGGTTGTGTGATGAAGTTGGATTCATTGACGAGGTGGTGCTGGTCCCGTTCGGCAGGCATCGTGGGAGCGTGCTTCGTCCTCTCGACGGGCATGCTGGCAGCGGGCGCTGCGCCGGCGGTGAGTCTCGGGGTGATGGGCGACAGCCTGAGTGACGAGTACGCCGAGGAGAGCTACGGGAGCTACGCGCAGAACTGGGTCGAACAGTTGGTGATCCACGCCGGGGTCGACGCCGGTCCCACAGCCGCCGCGGCGGGTGAGCCCGGCGGCAGTCGGGGGGAGCCGCGGCGCACGGGTTACGCCCTCGATACCGTGTTGCCGACCGGCGTGAAGATGGTCCTGGTGAACGTTCCCGACTACGGAAATACGCCCACGGTGCGCACCTTCTTCCCCGACCCGGTGGCGCGGCAGGACGTGGCCGACGTCATCGCCCAGCTGAACGTGGGCGTCGACGCGATCGGCCAGGCGAGGCAGATCCCGGTGCTCGACCTCTTCGGCTCAGGTGTCGCGATCTTCGGGCCGCACGCCAGCCCGAAGACGACGCTGCTGCTGGGAAACGTCACGATCGATCTCGACCAGAGCGACACCGCGGGCGGCGGAAATCCTACCGCGGGCTTCGTGGATGACGGCATTCATCCCAATACGACCATCCAGGGCATCTTCGCCAACGTGGTCTTGACAGCGCTGTCGATCGGTTATGGATCGATCCTGCCGGTCTTCAGCGAGGCGGAGATCCTGGCCCATCGAGGCCTGGCCTACGGCGGAGCCGATACGCTGACAGCCGCGCTTGGGAACTACTCCGACTACGTCGCCAACTACGCGCCGTCCCCGGCTGTCGTGCCAGCCCTCTCGCCGCTGGGCATTGCGGTCACCGGCTTGCTGCTGGCGGGCGCGGCGCTCTTTGCGCTGCCCATGAGGCGTGTGCTCCAGATGTAACCCGTCAGATTTTCGCTATCGGTTTCGACGGCGCGTTCGGTCCATCCGGGGCCTGCCGGGGATAGAATGTGCAGTCCCGGAAGAGAGGGGAGGCCTCGTGGAGTTCGACTGGTCCGACGAGGACCGCCAGTACCGCGAAGACCTGCGCGCCTTCCTCGCCACCGCGTTGCCGGAGAACTGGGAGGAGCTGTCGAAGGACGGGCCGGGCAGCGACGCCCAGGCGGCGTTCTCGAAGCAGTTCTGCCCGAAGCTCGCCCGGCGGGGCTGGCTGACCCAGAACTGGCCCGCTGCGTACGGCGGCAACGACGCGTCGGCCTGGTGCCACGCCATCTTGGGCGAGGAGATGTGGCAGTGCGGCGAGCCGCGGGGCTCCCAGTACATGAACGTCAACTGGATCGGCCCGACCATCATGGTCTACGGCAGCGAGGAGCAGAAGGCCGAGCACCTTCCGCCGATCTCGCGGGGAGAGGTCTTCTGGTGCCAGGGCTTCTCCGAGCCAGAAGCCGGCTCGGACCTCGTGTCGTTGCGGACGGCGGCGGTGCGCGACGGCGACGCCTACGTCGTGAACGGCACCAAGATCTGGACGTCCTACGTGAACCACGCGCAGTTCTGCTTCCTGCTGGTCCGCACGGATCCCGAGTCGAAGCGGCACAAGGGCATCTCGGTGCTGCTGTGCCCCATCGATCTGCCGGGCATCGAGGTGCGCGAGATCCCCTCGGTGGTGGGCGACCGCTACTTCCACGAGGTCTTCTTCACCGACGTGCGCGTCCCCTTGGACTGCCTGCTCGGTGCCGAGAACGAGGGCTGGGAGGTGGTGGCCCATGCGCTGCAGTACGAGCGAGTGGGAGCGGCGCGCTACGCCCGTGCCGCCTACACCCTCGACGAGCTGGCGAAGCGCGCAGCGGAGCGCGGTCTGCTCGACGATGACACCGTGCTCGAGCGCTTCGGCGAGGCGCGTGCCGCCTGCGAGGCCGCGCGTGTCCTCGTCTATCGGGTGATCGACCTGCGAGCCAAGGGGAGTCCACCGACGGCGGACACGAACGTGGCGCGGGTCGCCAACACGGCGGCGGAGCGCGCCGTCTCGGAGCTCGCGCTGGAGATCTTCGGAGCAGACGCCCTCGCGTACGGATCCTTCGCCGACTCGCACTTCCGCATGGCCATGACCGCCGGGGTGGCGGTGGGTGCCACCGAGATCAACCTGAACCTGGTCGCGAACCGCTTCCTCGGCCTTCCCAGGGAGTAGGCGGTGGACTTCGAGCTGAGCGACGACCAGCGCGCGATCGCGGCAGCCGTGGAGGCTCTGCTCGAGAAGCACGCCGGCGCGGCCCGGGCCATCGAGCTCGCTCCTACAGGTGCGGTCGACAGCGAACTCGGCCACGCCCTCGCCGAAGCGGGCTTTGCGGAGGTTGCCCTCGGCGACGAGACAGGCGCGTTGGAAGCGGTTCTGGTGGTGGAGGCCGTCGCCCGCGCCTGCGGCGTCGTCAGCGCCGGCGCCGAGATCCTCGTGGCACCCGCAGTCGCGGGCCGCAGCCTGCGCGGCCCCGTTGCCCTGGTCGAGGCGGGCCGCCGCGATCCGGTCCGCTTCGGCGCCCACGCGCGGACCGCCCTGCTGCTCGACGGCGACATCGCGCGCGTCGTCTCTCTCGAGCCCGCGGACGCCGCTCCTGTGAAGTCGAGCTTCGGCTATCCCATGGGCCGCCTCGCGATTCCCTCTGGCCGGGGAGAATCCCTCGGCGCCGGCACGGGCGCGGCGCTGCGCAGCTGGTG
>JBHHVG010000279.1:0-4847 GCA_046754165.1 Myxococcota bacterium | reverse complement strand
ACCTACGGCGGCCTCCTGTCCGCGCTGGGCATCCTGATGGCGCTGCAGGAACGGCGCCGCAGCGGCGAGGGCCAGTATCTGGACACCTCGCTGTACGGCGCCCAGCTCTTCATGGCGGCGGCGACCCTCCAGCCCTTCCTGGCGGGGAAGAACCCACTGTACTCGACGCAGCAGTCGCGCGAGCAGGCGCGCAATCCGCTGTGGAACCGCTACCGGGCGAGGGACCAGTGGCTCTTCCTGTGCGTCGAGAACACCGACGAGGGCTGGTCCGCGCTCTGCGCGAGCCTCGACCGCTCAGATCTCGTCGATGATGAACGCTTCGCGACCGCCCAGAAGCGCGCCGCGAGCAACACCCTGCTGATCGCGCGGCTCGGCGAGATCCTCGAGCAGCGCGACGCCTCCTATTGGATGTCGCGCTGGAAGTCCGCCGGCATCCCGGCCAGCCCGATCCACGACTTGAAGGACGTCGCTGCGGACGAGCAGGCCTGGGCGAATGACTACCTTCTGAAGGCCCACTGCGGCGCGGTCGACCGCGAGGTGGAAATCCGCGGTTTGCCGATCACCCTCAGCAAGTCGCCGGGACGCGTCGAGAGCCTGGGGCCGGAGCTCGGCCAGGACACCGAGCTGATCCTGATGGAGACCCTCGAGATGGAGTGGGACCGCATCGAGAAGCTCAAGGCCCAGGGCGTCATCCCCTGAGCGCCGGAGCGACATGAGCGCATCGTCGAATCTCCTTGGGCCGCTGGCGGGTATCCGGGTGCTCGACCTCGCCAGCATGCTGGCGGGGCCCTACGCGGCGACGCTGCTCGGCGACCTCGGCGCCGACGTCATCAAGGTCGAATCCTTCGTCGGCGACGACAGCCGCCACCTCGGCCCGCGTCGCGGAAGCGAGCGCACGTCGTACCTGAGCCTGAATCGCAACAAACGCGCCATCTCCCTCGACCTCCGCCAGCAGGGCGCGCGCGACGTGTTCGCGCGCCTCGCCGCCACGACGGACATCCTCATCACCAACATCCGAGAGCCGGCGTTGTCGAACCTGGGCCTCGCATACGAGCAGGTGCGCGCCGTCGCCCCGAGGATCATCTGGATCGGCGTCACCGCCTTCGGGCCCGACGGTCCCTACGCCGGGCGACCGGGGATCGACTTTCTCGCCCAGGGCTACGCGGGCCTGCTCGCGATGAACGGCAACCCCGGCGACGAGCCGGTGCGCGTGACCGTGCCGATGATCGACGTGATGACGTCGGAGCTCGTGTGCAGCTCGGCGCTGGCCGCGGTCATCGCCCGCGGCAAGAGCGGCGAAGGCCAGCGCATCGACGTCTCGCTCCTCGACGCGCTGGTCCACGCCCAGGCCCCGAACATCGGCCTGTGGCTGAACGGCGAGGAGGACCCGCCGCGCACCGGCAACCGCAGCCAGTACTTCGCCCCCTCCGGCGTCTACCCCACCGCCGACGGCAAGCAGGTCGTCATCACCTGCCCTTCGGACAAGTTCTTCCGCAACCTGTGCGAAGCACTCGAGATCGAGCTCTTCGACGATCCCCGCTTCGTGACGGTCGAGCTGCGCCAACAGAGCGAGGACGAGCTGGACGCCCTGCTCCGCCAGCGTTGCCAGTGCTTCACCCGGGATGAGCTCGTCCTGCGTCTGGTCGCCGCCGACGTACTGACCGCCCCGATCAACAGCATCCCGGAGGTCGTCCTGGACCCGCAGGTCCGCCACAACGACATGATCGTGGACACCCTGCACGCCACCGAAGGAACCCTCCGCGTGACCGGCGTGCCGGTGAAGCTGCGCGGAACGCCCGGTTCGGTGCGCCTCCCCCCACCGCTGCTGGGGCAGCACACCGAAGAGCTGTTGGCGGAGCTCGGGTACTCCCCCGACGAGATCGAGTCCCTGCGCGGCGAGAAGCTCACCGCCACGAACGCCGACATCGCGAAAGCCGCGAGAACCCGAAGCCGCGGCCGTTCCTAGAGACGCAGCAGAAAGGTCTTACAGCCCGGGTCGCCAGGAATCCGCGACGGAGACCGTCCCGTTCGCGGTCATCACCGACGGCAGGCACAGCGACACGGGCCGTTGGGTGTCGAGCAACTGAGGAGCCAGCCAGTTGTTGAAGCGCTGCTCGATGCGTTGCCGATAGATCGGCCTTTCGGCAGCGTGGCCAGCGATGGTCTGCGCGGGGACCGCCTTGTAACAGAGGAGATGGGCGGCGGGGTTCTTGATGGGCTCACGGTTCACGCGCACGGGGTTGCAGAGTCGGGTGGGATATTCCAGATCGTAGGTCGAGTGGTGGAACTCGTCGTCGACGGTGGCCTGGATCCCCGTCGGGCTCTTCTCGGCCCGTCGGGTCTGTAACAGTTGGTAACAGAGATAGTGGTCGACATCGAGGGAAGCCGGGTCGGGGACGCCGTGCGACACGTCGGCGCCGCCCTGCGTCGCCATCATCAACCGGTCCGGTTTGCCTGTAGCCACCGTGAACTCTCCGAACTCGTTGGTCAACGTGACGCCGATGCGCCCGGCGTGCTTGCGCACCTCCTTCGATCGCTTGATGAAGTAGCTCTCGAGATACGACGAGGTCTCGCCGGAATCACCCCGTGCGCCGCTTGCGCCGGTGCGGGCCGGCGCACACAGCAAGTCGGGCCGATTCACCTTGAAGGACCCCGGCCCGTGCGGGTCGAACGGGTCGACGACCGGAATGTCGGCCTTCGTGGTCTTGTTCTTGGAACACATGCCTTCCCCGCCGCCACAGTCCGCGTCATTCGAGCACGGGATCCCTTCGTTCTGGCTTCCGGCCCGGCACATCAATCCCGCCGAGACCTTGGCGCGGTGGCACATGTACGCGGATCCCGGCCCACCGGACGACTCGCTCGCGGAGGTGGGAGCCACGGGATAGATCAGCAGGCCGACAGCCACGGCGCCGCGAGCGAGCACGCGGCGGCTCCGGCTTCGGGCCTCGCGTCGATTCGGAGCGATCACGGATCCACCTCCTCCACGGATTGATGCGCCCATACTAGAACAGGGACGGGGGGCGTCCGTCAAGGGGGTTTGCGCCCGGTTTCCCGGAGATATTCTGGGGGTCGATCCCGGCGGGCCATCCGCCTCGCGGGCTGGATTCGGCCCCACACACGCTGCCGAGAATCGTGTAGCCTGCCTCTCGCGCCGGGCCGAGCCGGATGACGTGAGCATCGAACGATGATTTTTACCGGGAAGACCGCGATCGCGTGGGGGGGCGCCGCGGTCTGCCTGCTGCTCGTCGCCTGGCTGTATCTGCGCCTGGCCGAGGTACCCCCCCCGACGAATTCGGAGTCCAACGACATCGAGTTCGTCGTCGACGGTGCGCTCCGGAGGACCTGGACCGTGGCTGAACTCATGGCGGGACGTTTCGACTGGGAGTCTCCGAAGGAGCAGGTCTATCCGGTCGTGCCCGTCTCCTTTGTGGTCTACGAAGAAAGTGGCCTGCCCCGCGCGAGTGTCGCGAGCGTGAAGCTCATCAGTCACAAGGGGGAGCTGGAGTTCGCCGGGGAGAACCTCGCCCTGGTGGACGAGCTGCTGCTGAAGCTCGACATCGCGAGATCGGGAACCTGGGCCTTGGTGTCTCGCAGCCGTGATGCCGAGCGCCGTCTGGCGGCATTGCTCGGAACGACCCGCTTCAAGAAAGTGATCCGGATCGAGGTTTCGCTGCGGAGAGATCCGCGAGCCTTCCGCCCTGCCGATCCCGAATGGACGCTTGCACTCGGACGGGTCTCGCACGAACACTGATCGTCAACTCACCAACCAAGGAGACAGGAAATGGATCGCCGATCGAAATCTCTGGGTGACACGCTGGGTGCCGCGACCCTCGCGGCCGTTCTCGCGTGCGCCTCCGTAGGAACGGCGCGTGCGGACGAGCCCTCGAAGAACCTGATCCTCGCGACCACGACGAGCACACAGGATTCGGGCCTTCTCGACGTCTTGGTTCCGATCTTCGAGAAGCAGAGCGGATACCGCGTAAAGACCATCGCCGTCGGCACCGGCGAGGCTCTCGCCATGGGCGGACGCGGCGATGCCGACGTGCTGTTGGCCCACGCTCCGGCGCTCGAGAAGCGCTACGTCGCCGAGGGTTCGATGATCAATCGGCGAATGATCATGCACAACGACTTCATCGTCGTCGGGCCCGAGGGAGACCCCGCAGGCCTCAAGGGGTTGACGGATGCCGCCGACGCGCTCCGTCGGATCGCGTCGGCAAAGGCCACCTTCGTGTCGCGCGGTGACAACTCCGGAACCCACTTTCGAGAGAAGAAGCTGTGGGAGGGGGCCGGGATCCAGCCGAGCGGGGACTGGTACCTCGAGTCCGGACAGGGGATGGGTGCGACTCTGGTGATCGCTTCCGAGAAGCGGGCCTACACCCTGTGTGATCGCGGCACCTTTCTCGCCATGCGGAAGGGCCTCGAGATCGAGGCTCTCGTCGAAGGCGACCGCGTGCTGCTGAACCTCTACTCGGTCATGGAGGTGAATCCGGAGCGGTTTTCCAAGGTGAACCACGCCGCCGCCGTGGCCTTCGGTGACTTCCTCGTCACGCCCGAAACCCAGGCCATCATCGAGACGTTCGGCGTGGAGAAATTCGGACAGCCGCTCTTCTTCCCCGACGCTGCGAAGATGGTGCAGGCTCCGGCCGACTGAGACCCGGACCCGGACGACGCGCGACCTGGTGATGGTGGAGGCGTGGCATGGAGCTGATCTGGGAGGGGACGAAGCACGCCCTCTGGCTGCTGCTGCACGGAGACGCCCGGGTGCTGGGCATCGCCACGCGTTCGCTCCAGCTCTCGGGCCTCGCCACCCTCGTCGCCCTGCTCGTCTCGATCCCCCTGGGCACCGC
>JBHHVG010000278.1:0-4851 GCA_046754165.1 Myxococcota bacterium | reverse complement strand
CAGGCGCTCGCCGATCACCGCATACAGGCCTTCCGTCAGCGGTTGACCCGTGGCGAGATCGATCTCCGGGAGGCAGAAATATCCGCGGTCACGCCGCATCACGCGAAAGTCATGGGCCAGAGACAGCATGCCGCCGGCGGCGAAGGCGTGGCCGTTGATCGCGGCGACGGTCGCCATGGGGAACGTGAGCACACGGGCGAACAGTGCTTCGACCCGCTCGAGTACTTCGGTCGAGCGATCCCGCCCCGCGCCGCCCATCCAATCGAGGTCGAGGCCGTTGGAGTAGAACTTCCCCTCTCCGGTCGTGACCAACGCCCCAGGCCCGTCGATCGACTCGACGTCGTCGAGGGCGTCGTTCACAGCATCGAGGAAGTCCGCATTGAACCGGTTCTCTCCGGCGCACATGTGGAGCACGCATACGTGCCCATCCCGCTTCAGCTCGACCATGCTCCCCTCGCTCCGGCCTCCGCGGCCTCGATCGTTCCGTCCAGCATCACGTCACCGTCGAAGACGAAGCGCCCGCGAAAGGTTTCGCCCGCCAGCAACCGCGGCAGCCAGAGGCGATCGTCAGCCCACATCTCCGCGTATGGAATGGCGTCGACGGCGGTCCAGAGGGGGACGGCCTCTTCGGTTTCCCGAGCCTCGCCCGTGCAGCCGTCCGCCCGGAACACCGCGACGTGGATGGCGTAGCCGTCCACGAACTGGAACCGGAGCTCACCGAGCTGCTCGAGCCCAGTGGGCGTGACACACAGCTCCTCTTCGACCTCGCGCCGTGCGCAGTCGACGGCGGCCTCGCCCGCCTCGACGCGTCCGCCCGGGCCGTTGACCTTGCCGGCTCCCAGGCCGCGTTTCTTGCGGATCAACAGGACCTCGCCGTTGCACACGACGAAGACGAGGGTGGCCCGGTCCTGGGGGCTCCATCGGATCCATTCTTCGAGCCTCGCGCTGCGCGGCGTCCCGGCCGCCGGTTCGCCGGCCATCCGACCTCCTGACGCCAGTCACTTTGCCACGGAGCACCGAAGGCGTCGAGCGGGGCGGGCGTCGACACGGTGCGGGCCTCGGGGCCCGTGGTAGGCTGTCCTCGAACGCTCGTCCGCTGACGGCGGCGACGGGGAGGGCGCATGCTGCGATCACTGAGACATGTCGCGTTGCTGCTGGTGCTTCTGGCCACCGGGAGTGCGGAAGCGCGGGACAAGGACGAGATCCCGCCGGCCAACGCGAAGCCGCTGTCCGAAGTGATCGAGACCATCGAGGCGGAAGGGCACACCGTCATCACCGAGGTGAAGTTCGACGATTGGACGTGGATCGTCCAGATCTACGAGTCCGGGCTCGAGTTCGAGATCCGCGTCGAACCGTTGAGCGGGGAGATCTCGAACATCCGCCCAATCTAGGGGACGGGGATGGACGCCCGATCGCGGGGTTGGAACGCGCGCGCCGGCAGGGCCAGGTTCACACTCCCCCTCGACGTCGAGTTGCTTGGACGACACGTGGACACCGACGCGCGCATTCTCGACTTCGGCTGCGGCTACGGACGCGTATCCGCCCAGCTCGTGGAGGAAGGATTTTCGAGGGTCATGGGCCTCGACGCCTCGCCGGCCATGCTGGCCCGCGCCCGGCGGACAGTCCCCGAGGTCCCGGTCGCAGTGAGCGACGGCGTGCCCCTGCCGTGCGCGGACGGCTCGGTCGACTCGGTCCTGCTGTTCGCCGTGCTGACGTGCATCCCCGACGATCACGACCAACAGGCCCTCTGCGCAGAGCTGTCGCGTGTGCTCGCTCCACGCGGGGTTCTGTACGCGTGCGACTTTCTGCTGCACGCGGACGATCGGAACATCGACCGGTATCGACGCGACCACGCGCGGTTCGGGACCTACGGAGTCTTCGAGCTGGAGGACGGTGCCGTTCTCCGCCACCACGACCCTGCCTGGATCCGGGAGCTGTTGGCTTCCTTCGAAACGCTCGCCTTCGATTCCTTCCCCGCCACGAGCATGCGGGGGAACCCGACCAGCGGCTTCCGCTTCCTCGGACGCAAGCCCGCGTAGACAGCGCCGGGCGAGCCCGGCTTGCCGCTGAGATTCTCCGGGCTATATCTGCTGCCATGCGGTCCAAGAGCAGAGACAGGCACCCCCGCGCGGGGCGGCGCGCCACCGCAGCTCTGGCGCTCGCAGCGGCGCTCTGCGGTTGCCAGTCGATGCGCTCCCTCGATCAGGGCTGCCCCGGCGTCTACTCGGGACTGCGCTACTACCGAGACCAGGTCGGCGAGATACCATTCGACGGCAAGATCTTCTTCACCCTCGACCTGCCCCTCAGCGCCGTCACCGACACCCTGCTCCTGCCCTTCATGTTCGCGGTCGACCACGAGCGACCACCGCTCGGATGGCCGATCGGCTGCCGCTGGGCCAAGAAGTAGAATTTGCGGCGCTCGGAGGACCCCGGCCACTCGTGATACCATCGAGCGAGGGCGAGGAGACACGTCGGATGGTCGAAGTCGTGTTCGTCTTTCGAGGACGGACCGTGGAGCTCGATGAGGTCGAGGACGTGCGAGAGCGCGCCGCTCTGAGACAGATCGAGAAATCGATCCGCGAACGCATCGGCGGGCTGAGTTGTCCGGAGCACGCCGCTTCCCCGCGTGTGACGGCGACCGGCAGCCAGGTGGACTCGATGGAGTTCGACCTGGCCGGCTGCTGCGACCGGCTGCTGCAGATGACCGTCCGCTGCTTCGAGTAGCCGAACGCGCCGGCCGGGATCCCGGTTCGTGCGCACAGGGAGACCCGATTCGCGTGTCCGACCAGGCCTTCGCCGATCTCTGCCGCAGCGTGTGCCACGACAACGGCTGGGAGCTGCTGCCGAGTGGTGTTCGGGTCGCGTGGGAGGACGGGCGTCACCAGTTGGTCGAGCTCGAGGCCATCGAACACCAGGGCGAATCGCTCATCCGCCTCTTCACCACGATCGGCTCGGTCGAGAATCTGACCCCGGTGCGCCTGACGATCGCTCTCCGCATCAACGCCCTGCTGGCACACGGGGCGTTCGCCGTGAAGGACGACCATCTGATCATGGTCGAGACATTCCTCATCGACGGCGTGGACGAGGGCCAGGTCGCCGCCTCGATCCAGTTCCTCGCGGAGACCGCAGATTTCTACGAGAACGCGATCTTCGAGACCGACAGGCACTGACGCGCGGCTCCGCCCTCGGGTCCACCGCCTGCTTCGGGCCCGCCCACCGCTCAGGAGATGGTCTGGTGGACGGCGCGGGCCGGCACCGAGACGATGCGGTCCTCGTCGAAGATCCACGCGGTGAGCGATCCGCCCCACACACAGCCCGTGTCGAGGCTGCACACCCGGGCGGTCTGGACGAGCCCGCGCGCGGACCAGTGGCCGCAGACCACGATCCGTTCGCCGCGATACCAGTGGTCCCAGGGCAGGTAGCCCGGCCCCGGGCTGCGGTCGTCCACAGGTCGGTCACCGCGCTCGTCGCAGTGCCGAACGCTCACGAAGAAGGACAGGTCCGGGTCACCCTGCGGGATCTCGTCTCGGCAGATCGCGGCTTCGAGCGGCGAGGCTACGGCGCGGAGACCTGCCCAGCCGGGATGCAGCCCGGCGTGAACCAGAACGACATCCTCCCAACACTCGACCAGGCGCCGCCTCCGCAGCCAGGCGAGCAGCTCCTCCCGATCCGTCGCGGCGAGCACGTCCTGGAAGGTGTCGCGATCTCCGAGCCGTCGCTCCCCCTTCGCCGTAGCGAGCAGGTGGAGGTCGTGGTTGCCGAGCACGGAGCCGGCGTCCAGCTCGATCGCGCGGCGGAGCAGGCGAGCGGAAGCCGGTCCGCGGTTCACCAGATCTCCGACGAACCACAGGTCGTGGCGTTCGGGATCGTACGCGATCGCCTCGAGCAGGTCGTCCAGCTCGTCGGCGCATCCCTGGACGTCGCCCACGAAGACGCGACTGCGCACCGACGTTGCGGACCGGAGACCCATCGACGATCGAGCATAGCCCGACCCCGGGGCGCGTGAGCTAGACTCACGAGGTGATCCGCCGAGGTCATCAAGCGGAGGTTCCGTGCCGTCGCTGCAAAGGTCGAAGCTCTCCCTCGTCCTCCTCGCCGCGGTTCTGTCGCTGCCGTCGCAGGCGCCGGCCGCGGACAACTCCTTGTTGCTGTTCGGCGGCGAGGACCACGACCGCTTCCTGGGCTGCCTGTCGTGTTGGCGCAGCGAGGCCTTCTCGGTCTGGAACGAGAAGAGCGAGTACGGCTCGACCACCCACCCGGATTCGATCTGGAACCCGAACGGCCGCTTCGGAGCAGCGACCAGCCTGCTGAGCCCGTGGAATTCGTGGGCTCCGAATCCGCCGATCGTCGTGGACCGAGCGGGCAACCTCTACGGCTTCTTCACGCGAAATCCCAACATCCCCGGGCGGATCACATCGCCTCCGCCCTTCGACCCCGAGCACACGGCCATCGAGCGCGACGGCTTCCGTTTCCTGGCGTGGCTGTTGGACGATTACGAGTGGATCATTCGCAACCTCGACGAGGTGCGGGCCGACCACTGAAGCAGGCCCTCGGAGAACCGCCAGGGCTGTGAGATGCTGAACGTCTCCATCGTCCATCCGCCGTCGAATCCGCCGCGCGTCTCGGTGACTCGCCGCATCGAGATCGAGTCGTTAGCCCCGGATACCAGCGCGCAGCTCGGCTACATCTTCTGCGAAGACCACGATTCGAAGTAGCGCAAAGCGCGCGGATCAGCCCGCGGTTTCGGTGATCTCTCCGAGGCTCAGGTCGACCATGAGATCGTCGGCGATCTCTTCGAGGTCGCGGTGCAGCCGAGCGACCGAGACGTCGAGGGGAACCCGGAGCCGGGCG
>JBHHVG010000277.1:0-4859 GCA_046754165.1 Myxococcota bacterium | reverse complement strand
AACCTCGTCCGGCTGGTCCGCGCCTTCGCCGGGGCGGACCGGGGCCGCTTCTTCGCCTTGCTGGCCTTCGGCGGGGCCGGTGTCTCCTCGCTCTCGATCTGATTCAGCAGCTCTTCCTGTCGCTGGAGCTCGGCGGCGATCTCGTCCTCCAGGACGTCGCTGCGCGCGACCTCGTTCGCGATCTGCTCTTCGAGGGCCGCCTCGCGCCGTTCCTCGCTCGAGGACGCCCCGCCGTAGCCGCCGCCGTACCCGCCCCGTCCGCGACCACCGACGCCGCCGAGTGGTGTATGCCCGGTCAGCGCACCGTAGATGAGGAAGGTCCCGGCGCCGACCGCCGCTCCGATCGGTCCCGCCTGGGCTCCGATGGCGGCGCCGACGATCAAGCCCTCCACGGCGCTCGCCGCGTGCCTTCCGACCGAGGCGAGCGCGCCGCCGCCGGGGTCCGCTTGGGGGTCCGGCGTCCCGCCGGTCCCGACCGCGGGAGGGTCCGCTCCGGTTCCGGTGGGGCCGGACGACGCACAGCCGCCGAAAGCCAGGGCGGCCACGGCCAGGAGCAACACGAAGATGCGAGTCCATCGACGGTTCATCGACCGCCCCTGCGTCGGCAAGTCCCCATTATAGGTATCACACCCGGTCGACTGTGTTCAAATACCCGCATTTCTCAACGCAGCGCAGCATCGCGGCCTCGAGCGCGCCGCAGGTACGCCGGGAGAGGGAGGGCCCGGGGGAGGGCCGCTGGCGAGCGCCGAAACGCCGGGCGGTACGACGTTTCTGCGCGAAGGGGAGGGGTCGCGGGCGGTCTGGACGGGCTGCTAGACGGGATCCCGGCCCGGCGATACCCTAACGCACTGCATCGGAATTCCGTCAGGACCGCCCCCCAGGACACGGGCGCCGGAAGCGCCGCGAGTCACGCCCTCCGGATGCCGATGAGTCGAAGGCAGCACAAGCGGGCAACCGGGGGACGGCATGGGACTGACGCTGATCCGGAAGAGCGAAGGGCGGCCCCAGACGCGCGATCCGAAGATCGCGCTGGTGCTCGCGGGAGGCGCGGTCAGCGGCGGCGCCTTCAAGGTCGGCGGGCTCAAGGCGCTGAACGACTACCTGGGCCAACGCAAGATCACGGATCTCGACATCTACGTCGGGCTGTCCGCCGGCTCGATCCTGAGCACATCGCTGGCCAGCGGCATCACACCGGACGAGATGCTGAAGGTGCTGGACGGCACGAGCACGCAACTCGACCAGCTCCGGCCGATCGACTTCTACAATCCGAACTGGACCGAGTTCGCCGCGCGGCCGGCCCGCGTCGTCTACGACCTGTCGACCTTCCTTCCGAGCATCGGCTTCGACTTCGCCCGCAGCGTGCGCGGTCTTCCGGACGCCGTCGGCCCCTCGGCCCGTGATTTCGCCTCGACTCCGAGCTACAAGAACTTCGAGACGCTGGTGATGCGACTGATCGAGCACGTCTCGCCGCAGCGACCGTTCCCCGACATCCCCAGCCAGATCCCCAGCGGTTTCTTCGACAACGTGAGCCTCGAGCGCTGGGTGCGGCGCGCGCTGGAGCGCATCCGTGTGCCGAACGACTTCCGGGCGTTCACCCGCAAGACCGGCAAGCAGCTCTACATCACCGCCTGCGACCTCGACACCGCGGAGCGCGAGATCTTCGGATCCGATGAGAACGCGGAGGTCACCATCTCTCAAGCGGTGCAGGCCTCGTCGGCGCTGCCGATCTTCTACAAGCCCGCGCGCATGAACGGTGTGGATTACGTGGACGGTGGCGTGCGCCACACCGCGAACATCGACATCGCCATCGAGAAGGGCGCGGACCTGATCATCTGTTACAACCCCTTCCGCCCCTTCCTGAACCGGGTCGACATGGAGCCGGGAGAAGCGTCGTACTTCGCCGAGGGTCGCTATCTGTCCGACCGGGGCATGAAGATGATCGTGAACCAGGTGTTCCGGACGCTGCTGCATTCGCGCCTGAAACTCGGCATCCAGCGCTACGTCAACGACGATCGATTCTGCGGCGACATCGTCCTGCTCGAGCCCCGAGAAGGGGACGCCAACTTCTTCTCGATGAATCCGATGGCCTTCTGGCGGCGGAACGAGGCCGCCCGGCACGGCTTCGAGTCCGTGCGCAAGACCCTCGAGCAGAACTACGACGAGCTCGAGGAGGTCTTCGACCGCCACGGCCTCGAGATGAACCGCGTCGCCGCGAGGCGGCGGGCCAGCCGGGCGCGCAGGATCCACGGCTGGGCCGCCGAGGAGGCGAAGCCGCCGAAGCCGCGCGGCGAGGCCCGCCCCCTGCGCCTCGTCGGCACCTGAGCGGGCGGCCCGGCGGGCCCCCCATCCCCCCGCGAGCCGCCTCGCCGCCGGGAATTTCTCCACCCGTCTCGCAGAACACCGTTTGATCGCGCACTCCCACCCGGACAAGCGTGGCGAAAAGCCTGCTTTTTGGTAGACTTACGCGTTCTGCTTCGCCTGTCTGCCCCTCCCCGCCCCGACCCCGGGGCCGATGGCGGTGCACGGGCTGCCGGTTGAGTCGGTCGAGCGAAACTCGAAGCGGAACTCTCTCGGGCTGGGAACCGAACGTGTGCACGTTGATTGCCCTCCACCGCTGTGTCGCGGGGGCGCCGTTGGTGATCGCGGCCAATCGAGACGAGTTCCTCGAGCGCCCGAGCGAAGGTCCGGCGCTGCGCGACGGCCCCGGAGGAAGGATCGTGGCCCCGCGCGACGGGAGGGCCGGTGGAACGTGGCTCGGGCTGAACGGAACAGGAGTCTTCGCGGCGGTGACCAATCGACATTGCAGCGAACCCGACCCGGACTGCCGATCGCGCGGTCTGCTGGTGACCGACGCACTGCGTTTCGCCACCGCCCGCGAAGCGGCCCGCGACCTCGAAGGGCTGGAAGACGGCGCCTACAACCCCTTCAACCTTCTGGTCGCAGACCGGGAGGATGCCTTCCTCGTGACCTATGACGGCTCTGCCCGCCAGATCGTCTTGCAGCCGGGCGCGCACGTGGTCGGGAATACCGATCCCCAGGCGCCCCGCTCACCGAAGCTGTCGGCGTTGGATCGCGCCGTCGCTGTCGCGGCCGCCGCCGCGCCCGAGCGCGTTCTCGACGAGCTCGCGGCGATCTGCCGTGGCCACGGGGGCAACGGCGACGTTCTCGGCGATGCCTGCGTCCACGCGGGCGAGTACGGCACGCGCAGCTCGACCCTCCTCTGCCTGGCCGACGACCACGATGACAGCGTCTTCCGCTACGCGGACGGCGCTCCCTGCGGCAATGCATATCGCGATTACACCCCCCTCCTGCGTGACCTGAGGCGCGATCCCGGGTACGTCCACGGAGAAACCGCTACGAGGAGCGTGAATTGAGACGAATCGGAAGCAACATCAGGAAGCAGAACTCGGATGCCCGTGCGCATCGGATCACCAAGAACATCATCCAATACGCCGACGATGAGAAGCCGCGCAACGATTATCCCAAGAAGATCGTGTCGCCGAGCCGACCGTCGGCTTGCTGCAACGAGACGAATCGCGCCATGGTGGGCGCGACCCGCGAGGTCGAGGGCTTCAAGTTCTGTTACAAGATCTGCGCGAAGTGCGGTCACGCAGTGAAGTTCTACTTTCCGTCCGTCGCCTCCACCAGCACGGCGGTGAAGGAATACCGCCAGTGGAAGCGCTACATGGTTCAGTGACCCCACCCGGGTCATCGAGTGTGAGAGAGGCGGCCCCGGGGGTCGCCTCTTTTTCGTCTGGGGAGGGCGAGCCATCCGCACCGTCGACGAGGCCGCGGCCTATCTCGAGGGGCTGATCAACGTCGAGAAGCGGCGCGGCGTGCCCATCGAGCGCCTCGGAGTGGAGCCGGTCCGGCGCCTGCTCGAGCGGCTCGGCGCGCCCCAGGACGGCCTGCGCGTGATTCATGTCGCCGGATCCAAGGGAAAGGGGTCGACGGCGCTCTTTGCCGAGGCGATCTGCCGGTCGGCGGGCCTGCGCATCGGCACGTTCACGTCCCCCCACCTCGAGCACTGGACGGAGCGGTTTCGCGTCGACGGACGGGAGGTCGCCGGCCGGCGCCTCGCCGCGGCCGTCGCGGCCCTGCGCCCGCACGTCGAGGCGCTGCGGGCAGGGGATCCGGCCCACGCGCCGACCTTCTTCGACGCCACGACGGCCGCCGCGCTGCTGCTCTTCGCCGAGGCGGGGGTCGACGGCGTGGCGCTCGAGGTCGGGCTCGGGGGGCGGCTCGACTCGACCAATGTCGTCGCGCCCGCTGTCAGCTGCGTGACGAGCGTGGAGCTCGAACACACCGAAGAGCTGGGTGGTACCCTCGAGGCGATCGCGACCGAGAAGGCGGGCATCCTCAAGCCGGGCGTCCCCGCCGTCGCCGGAGAGCTGCCGCCGCCGGCCCGCGCGGCCGTCGCGGCGCGGGCTCGCGAGGTCGGCACCGAGGTGGAGTGGCTTGGCCGGGACTTTCACGTCGAGATCGCCGCGGCCGGTGCGGATGGCCTGGTCCTGAGCTTCGAGGATGGCCCGCTTCGCTTCGAGGCGGCGCTGCCGGTGCTCGGCGCGCACCAGGCGGCGAACGCCGCGTTGGCGTTGGCGTGCGTGCGGCGAACGGGTTGGATCCCCGAGGCGCGGCTGCCGGACGCCGCCGTCGCCGGCCTCGCGGCAGCCATGCTTCCGGGCCGCAGCGAGGTGATCGGACGGAAGCCGTGGCTCCTCGTCGACGCCGCGCACACCGCGGCTTCGGCGCGGGCCCTGGCGGGCGTGCTGTCTGCGCTCCCGCACCGACGCTGTCACCTCGTGCTCTCGGTCTCCGCCGGCAAGGATCTCGACGCCATCCTCGAGGCGCTTCTCCCG
>JBHHVG010000276.1:0-4870 GCA_046754165.1 Myxococcota bacterium | reverse complement strand
AGTGCCGCTATCACCTCCCCTTGTACCGGCAGCATCAGCGGCTCGAGTCGAGCGAGGAGCTGTTCACCACGAAATCATCCGGTTGATCTGGCGGACCGGCTGAGACGCAACACTTCGTGCGGGCAGGGGGGGCGTGACCCCGCTGCCCGCGCCTCTGTATTGGGGCACCGAATGCGAGACGTCCGCATGAGAGGCTTCGCCGAGCGAGCCGACGTCGAAGTGGTCGACCGTTTCCTGCGTGACGCGGCCACGCCCCTCGCCGCCGAGGAGGTCGCGTTGCTCGAGTGCGTCGGACGCGTCCTCGCCGCCGATGTCGAGGCCGAGGTGGACGTACCGGGCTTCGCGCGTTCCGCCATGGACGGCTACGCCCTGCGCGGCGAGGAGACCTTCGGCGCGTCCGCCTACGGCCCGGTCGCTTTCGAAGTGGTCGGCCAGTCACTGCCCGGTGCTCCCTTCCCGGGCTCCGTTCCGCCAGGGAATGCCGCGCGCATCATGACCGGGGCGCCGATTCCCGCCGGCACCGATGCCGTCGTGATGGCCGAGGTGTGCGAGGAGCGCGACGGCCGCGTCGAGGTATCCGAGGCGGTGGCCCCGCACAAGAACGTGGGCGCTCTGGGCGAGGACATCCGGCGTGGCGAAGTCGTCCTCCAGACGGGGCGCAGGCTGCGACCGCAGGATGCCGGCATGCTGGCGTCGCTCGGTGTCGCGTGGGTCTCTTGCGTGCGCCGGCCCCGCGTGCAGCTCCTCGTCGTCGGTGACGAGCTGCTGCCGGCTGGCTCGCGCCCCGACGGGCCGCACATCGTCGACAGCAACTCGGTCGTGCTGTGCGCCCTGGTCGCCCGGGACGGCGGCCATCTGCTTCCCTTCGAGATCCTGCCGGATCGCCCCGAGGAGATCCGCAAGGCGCTGTCCGACGCCGACGCCGACGTGTTGCTGGTGTCCGGCGGAAGCTCTGTCGGCACCGAGGACCACGCGCCGCGCCTCGTGGCGCAGCTGGGACAGCTCGACTTTCACGGAATCTCGATGCGTCCGTCTAGCCCGGCCGGGGTCGGGCGTATCGACGGCCGATTCGTCTTCCTGCTACCCGGGAATCCTGTCAGCTGCCTGTGCGCTTACGAATTCTTCGCCGGCCCGACGCTGCGCGCACTCGGGGGTCGGTGCCGACGCTGGCCTCATCACCGCGCGCGGCTTCCGCTGGCGCGAAAGATCAGCTCCGCGGTGGGTCGGACCGACTACGTGCGGGTGCGGGTGGTCGCGGGCGAGGTGGTTCCCATCGCCATCTCCGGCGCGTCGATCCTGTCGTCCACGGTGCGGGCCGACGGCGCCGTCATCGTGCCGCGAGAGCTCGAGGGCATGCCGGCGGGCGCCGACGTCGAGGTACTTCTGTACGACGAGGAAGTCGCGCCGGACGGGGATGCATGAGGCAGCAGCAATTTCTCGAAGTGCTCGACCGCGACGAAGCGGAGCGCCGTTGGCGAGAGGCGATCGACGTCGCGCCGCTCGAAGCGGAGGTCGTCCTGCTCGAGCAGGCCCAGGGCCGCGTGCTCGCCGAGGACGTCCGGTCAGAGGTGGACGTTCCAGGCTTCGATCGCTCGAACATGGACGGCTTCGCGGTGCGCGCCGTCGATACCTACGGCGCAAGTGAATTGGAGCCGGTGCGGCTGCGCCTGAACGACGAGACCATCCCCACCGGTGTTTCGCCGCGCGTGGAAGTGACGGCCGGTACGGCGACGGTAATCGCCACCGGCGGCATGGTCCCGCGCGGTGCCGACGCGGTACTGCCAGTCGAGTTCACGGACGTCGAAAACGGCGCAATGGTCGCGCGGCGCGCGTGCACTCCGGGAGCGGCGGTGTCTTTCGCCGGGACGGACATCGGCGCGGGAGAGACCGTGTTGTTCGCAGGGGCGAAGCTCACTTCACGCGAGACCGGAGTGCTCGCGGCGATCGGGCGCTGCGAGGTCCGGGTCGTGCGGCGGCCCCGCGTCGCCATCCTCTCGACCGGAGACGAGATCGTCCAACCCGGTGAGGCGATGCGGCCGGGCCTGGTGTACGACAGCAATGGCCGCATTCTCGCCGACGCGGTGGCGGAGCTGGGAGCCGAGCCCGCTTTCTTCGGCGCGTTTCGAGACGACGAGGCGGCGCTCCGCGAGGCGATGGATCGTGCGCTCGAAAGCTCCGACGTGGTGCTCCTCTCCGGCGGGACATCCAAGGGAGAGGGCGATGTCAGCGCCCGGGTGGCGGGCGAGCTCGACCCCGGCATCGTCGTCCACGGCGTCGCGCTGAAGCCGGGCAAGCCCATCTGCCTGGCGGCCAGCGGGCGCCGCCCGGTCGTGATCTTGCCGGGATTCCCGACATCGGCGGTCTTCACCTTCCACGAGTTCGTCGCTCCGGTGATCCGGGAGCTGGCGGGTCTGGCGCCGGACCCCCGAGAGACCGTTCGGGCGCGTCTCGCCCAGAAGACCGTCTCGGAGCGCGGGCGCCTCGAGTACCTGCTCGTCGGGCTGGTGCGGGGCGCCGGCGGGGAGCTGGCCGCCTATCCGATGGGAAAGGGCAGCGGCAGCGTCACCGCCTTCAGCCGCGCCGACGGCTTCGTCCGCGTCGATCGCAACACCGAGATCGTGGAGATCGACGAGGAGGTCGAGGTCACCCTGATCGCGCCGGAAGTCGCCGTTTCCGACCTGGTCGTGATCGGGAGCCATTGCACGGGTCTCGACCTCATCGCCGGGGCGCTGGCCCGGGAGGGCTTTCGCGTGAAGCTGCTCGCGGTGGGCAGCCAGGGTGGGCTCGCCGCGGCGCGGCGCCGCGAGTGCGACGTCGCTCCGATCCATTTGATCGATCCGGAGACCGGCGTCTACAACCAGCCCTACCTCGACAGCTCGCTGCGCCTGATCGAGGGCTACGGCCGCAACCAGGGGGTGGTGACGCGATCCGACGAACGGCGCGTCGTCGACGAGCTCCTGGACGATCCGTCGCTGCGGATGGTCAACCGCAACCGCGGCAGCGGAACCCGCGCCCTGATCGATGGTCTTCTGGGGGATCGGCGACCGGCCGGCTACGCCTACGAGCCGAGGTCGCACTTCGCAGTCGCCGCCGCCGTGTCCCAGAAGCGCGCCGACTGGGGCGTCACCATCGAGACGGTTGCGCGGCAGGCGGGGCTGCGTTTTCGTTCCCTGTGCGTCGAGCACTACGACTTTGTCGTACCCGTCGAGCGATGGGACCGCCCAGCGGTTCGGGCGCTGAGGCGCCTGATCGCAGACGGGAGCCCCCTTCGCTCGGAGCTCGAAGCCGCCGGCTTCGGCCCCGCGCGCGGGGCGTGATCGCAGGGCGCACGAGGCGAACTTGGCGAGAGCGCTGCGCAGACGGACCCGGATCGGGAAGTATCAGCTCGTGAACCGCATCGACCGCGGCTCGTTCGCGGAGGTGTGGAAGGCGCGGGACACTGTCGAGGACCGGGCTATCGCTCTCAAGGTAATCCATCCGTCGGCCGTGGAGGAGTGGAGCCGCAAGGACATCGAGCAGGAGGCGCGCATCGCCAGCCGCCTCGACCACCCGAACGTGGCGACGATCCGCAACGCCGACTGGATCGACGGTCGCTTCGTCATCGCCAACGATCTGGCCGTCGCCAATCTCGCCACCTATTCGCGGGCCCGCCGGTCCGGGGCAGTGGCGCTGCGCGTGATTCGCGACGTCGCGGCGGGGCTTGCCTACGCGCACGAGAGGCGCCTGATCCACCGGGACGTCAAGCCGGAGAACATCCTGATCTACGCCGACGGGCACGCGGCTCTCACCGATTTCGGTGCCTCCCGTTTCTCGAAGGGAGTCACCCAGGCCTACACCGAGGCCGGGACCCTCGGCTACATGGCGCCAGAGCAGGCCTACGGGCGGGTGCGCTTCACGTCCGACGTCTTTTCGCTGGGCCTCATCGCCTACGAAGTGTTGACCGGTGTGTTGCCGGCGTGGCCCTTCGAGTGGCCGCCGGACCGTTTCGAGCATTTTCTCCTCAAGGTTCCGGATCCCGTGCGGCTCGTGCTGCGCAAGGCGGCCCAGTTCGAGCCGAAGCGCCGCTATCGCGACGCCGGCGAGCTGCACCAGGCACTCGAGGCCGCCTTCGCCCGGGCCGAGCCGCCAGCGGCGAAACGCAAGGTGCGTCGCCGTTCGTGCAGCGCGGCGAGGACACCGCTGGAAGTCCAGGCGGACGCTTTTCGCCGCGCCCACGGCCGATCGCTGGGCCTCCGCTACGACTGCCGGCGCTGCAACGGGCCGATCGCCGAGGCGATGAGGTTCTGCCCCTGGTGCGGCGCCGGAGACAACTCCTTTCGCGAGATCACGAGCTACCCGCTCGTGTGTCCCGACTGCGAGAAGGGCGTCCGCCCGGAGTGGACCGCCTGCCCGTGGTGCTACCCGGGCCGCTTCGAGGGGAACGGGCGCAAGCCACCCAGCGACCCGCTCGCCCAGCGCGACTGCACGAAGCGCGGCTGTTCCGGCGAGCTGCGGCCATTCATGCGCTATTGCCCGCTCTGCAAGCGCAAGCCGGGCCGGGTGTGGTCCCACGACGATCTGCCGAACCGCTGCCCGCGCTGCCGCTGGCCCACCTCGCACTCGTTTCTCCGCTATTGCCCGTGGTGCGGGCGACACGAACCGCGGGCCGGGTCTTTCGAAGCGGCCCGGCGCTGATGCATCCCCGCAAGGGCGCGCTCCTCTTCGAGCTGGTCATCGACGAGCTCGCGGCCGGGGGAGATGGCGTCGGGCGCGGCCCGGACGGACGCGTGGTCTTCGTGCCGTTCACGGCGCCAGGAGACCGCGTGCGCGTCCGCGTCGATCGCGAGTACCGCCGCTATACCCGCGCCCACGTCGACACGCTGCTCGAGGC
>JBHHVG010000275.1:0-4878 GCA_046754165.1 Myxococcota bacterium | reverse complement strand
GACCCGACACCATCCTCATCCTTCCGTGGAACCTGAAGGACGAGATCCTGGAGCAGCTCGAATATGCGCGAGGCTGGGGTGCGCGCTTCGTGATCCCCATCCCGGAGCTCGCGATCATCGAGTGATCCGGCGGCCCGCGGGGCGCGCCGCGCAACACCTGGCGAGGAGGTCAACATGAAGGTCGTGCTCTTCTGCGGCGGGCAGGGTATGCGCCTGCGCGAGTACTCGGAGCAGATCCCCAAACCGATGGTGCCGATCGGATACCGCCCGATCCTCTGGCACGTGATGAAGTACTACGCGGAGCACGGACACAAGGACTTCATCCTCTGCCTCGGCTACAAGGCCGACACGATCAAGAAGTACTTCCTGAACTACGACGAGGCCCTCTCGAACGACTTCGTGCTGCGAAACGGCGGCCAGGACGTGCAGTTGCTCGCCAGCGACATCCACGACTGGAACATCACGTTCGTCGACACAGGCATGAACACCAACATCGGCGAGCGGCTCAAGGCCGTGGAGAAGCACCTGGCGGGCGAGGAGTACTTCCTGGCGAATTACAGCGACGGCCTCACGGATTGCCCGCTGTCCGACATGCTCCAGAACCTGAAGGATCTCGATCGGACGGCGAGCTTCCTGTGCGTGCGGCCGAATCAGACCTTCCACGTGGTGCAGCTGCGCGACAAGGGCGTCGTGACGGGCATCGAGGACATCCGCATGGCCGATGTCCGGATCAACGGCGGCTACTTCGCCTTCAAGACCGAGATATTCGAGTACATGCATCCCGGCGAGGAGCTGGTGACAGAGCCCTTCCAGCGGCTCATTCGCGAGGAGGAGCTGATCGCCTACCCCCATGACGGATTCTGGGCGAGCATGGACACCTTCAAGGACAAGCAGCGCCTGGACGAACTGCACGCCCGGGGAGAGGCGCCCTGGGAGATCTGGAAGTCGCGCGGGAGGGGGTGACGGTTTCGCGATGCTGAACCTCGATCTGTCCAAGACCCGCGAGCAGCCCCTGCGCCTGCTCTTCCTGGGCGCCCATTGCGATGACATCGAGATCGGTTGCGGGGGGACGGTGCTGCGTCTCGCCCGCGAATTTCCCGATGCGGTCTTCCACTGGGTGGTCTTCGCGTCCGATTCGGAGCGAAAGCAGGAGGCCGAGGCGAGCGCCCGGGCCTTCCTTGCGGGGGTCGCGGACAAGCAGATCGTGATCGAGAGCTTTCAGGAGAGCTACTTCCCGTACCACGGGCGAGCCATCAAGGATTTCTTCGAGGGGGCCGTGAAGCCCATCGCGCCCGATCTGGTGTTCACGCACTATCGCGACGACCGCCATCAGGACCACCGGATCATTTCGGACCTGGCCTGGAACACCTTCCGCGACCACATGATCCTGGAGTACGAGATCGTCAAGTACGACGGCGACTTCGGCACGCCCAACTTCTTCGTGCCGCTTGCCCGCGACACCTCGAGGCGCAAGGTCTCGCTGGTCCTCGAGCATTTCCCGAGCCAACGCGGCCGTCAGTGGTTCAGCGCCGATGCCTTCGAAGCGGTCGCGCGGCTCCGCGGCATCGAGTGCAACGCACCCGACGGACACGCCGAGGCCTACTACGCCCGCAAGCTCGTGTTCTGAGACGCGGCTGGATTCGACGAATGGAGGAAGCATGAAAGTCGTGGTCACCGGCCACTGCGGTTACATCGGCGCAGTGATGGTCCCCCGCCTGCTTGCGGCGGGACACGACGTGACGGGGCTCGACACGGATCTCTACGCCGGAGCCGATTTCGGCGCGCCGCCCCAATGCGTGCCGACCCTGGACGTCGACGTGAGGGACGTCGAAGCAGACCACTTTCGTGGCTTCGATGCGGTGATCCACCTGGCGGCGCTCTCGAACGACCCCCTGGGCGACCTCAACCCCCAGATCACCTACGACATCAATCATTTCGCTTCGGTTCGAGTGGCGCGGAAGGCCAAGGAGGCCGGCGTCGAGCGGTATCTGTTCTCCTCGTCCTGCAGCCTCTACGGTGCGGGCGGAGGCGACTTCCTCGACGAGAGCGCGGATTTCAACCCGCAGACGCCGTACGGCGAGTCCAAGATCTTGACCGAGCGAGACACGCGCGCGCTCGCCGATGACGACTTCAGCCCGGTCTATCTGCGCAACGCGACGGTGTACGGCGTGTCACCGCGCCTGCGAGCCGATCTGGTGGTCAACAACCTCGTCGGATATGCGCTCACCACCGGCGAAGTGCTGCTAAAGAGCGACGGCTCACCGTGGCGGCCGCTGGTGCACGTCGAGGACCTCTGCCGGGCCTTCGAGGCAGTGCTGCTGGCGCCTCGCGAGCTCATCCACGACCAGGCGTTCAACGTCGGCCGGACATCCGAGAACTACCGCATCCGAGAGATCGCCGAGGCCGTCGAGAAGCACGTTCCCGACTGCGAGGTGCGCTTCGCGCCCGGCGCCAGTGCGGACAAGCGCGACTACCGCGTGAGCTTCGAGAAGATCGAGTCCACTCTCCCCGGCTACGATCCCCAGTG
Source organism: Myxococcota bacterium (assembly GCA_046754165.1). GTDB lineage: Bacteria > Myxococcota_A > UBA9160 > UBA9160 > SMWR01 > JAFDEI01. The sequence continues at coordinate 2,351 of JBHHVG010000275.1, read as the reverse complement.
GACGGTTCCGAAGGGCATCGAGCAGCTCTACGAAACCTACGCGCGGCACGGTCTGACCGAGGACGAGTTCCTCGGCCCGCGCTACTACCGCATTCGCACGGTCCAGGACCGCCAGGTGGCGGGTACGCTGGATGCCGATCTGCGGCCGGTGCGCTGATCGCCGCTCGAGGCAGCCCGGTGGCGAAGTGCAGAAGCTGTGAATCGCCGGACCTCCAGGGGTTCTACGCGGTCCCCGACCTGCCGGTCCACAGCAACCAGTTGCTCGCCAGTCGGGACGAAGCCCTTGCCGGGCCCCGCGGAGATCTCTCGCTCGCCCTCTGCCGGCTGTGCGGCTTCGTTCAGAACGACGCGTACGACCCGAGCCTCCAGGACTACGCGGAGAGCTATGAGGACACCCAGGCCCATTCCGCGCTTTTCAATCGATTCGCCGGCGCGCTCGTCGAGGGGCTCTTCGCGCGGCACGGGCTGCGCGGGCAGAGTGTTCTCGAGATCGGCTGCGGCCGTGGAGACTTCCTGATCCGCCTGTGCGCCGCCGGACTCGAGCGCGGCATCGGCATCGACCCGGCCTTCCGGCCGAGCGGCGTCAGTGCGTCCGCCGGTCCGGGAGTGCGATTCATCGCCGATTCGTACTCGGAGCGCTACGCGGACCTCGAAGCCGACCTGGTGTTTTGCCGGCACACCCTCGAGCACATCGCCGAAGTCGGAACCTTCATCGGGATGCTGCGCGCCAATCTCGGAGATCGCCGCGACACGGTCGTCTACTTCGAGGTCCCGGCGCTCGAGCGCATCCTCGCGGAGGACGCCTTCTGGGACCTCTACTACGAGCACTGCTCCTACTTCGCCGCCTCCTCGTTGCGGCGCCTGTTCGAGGCGAACGGCTTCGAGGTGCTCCGCCTCACCAGCGGCTATCAGGGGCAGTACCTGCTCCTCGAGGCCCGGCCGCGTGGCATCGGAGTCGGCGACGAATCGCTGGCGGGTGGGGCGGCGGCGGATCTCGCACGGCAGACGGCGGACTTCGGAGAGCGCGTGCGGGGTAAGCTCAGCGGCTGGCGCGAGAGACTCGGCGGCTGGCGGGCAGCAGGCCTCACGGTCGCACTGTGGGGAGCTGGTTCCAAAGCCGTGGGTTTCCTCACCACCCTTCATGTAACAGATGAGGTTGCGTGCGTCGTGGACATCAATCCCGCCAAGCAGGGGATGTTCCAGGCCGGAACCGGCCACCCCATCGTCGCCCCCGCCGACCTGATCGGAATCCAGCCGGATCGCATGATCGCCATGAACCCGATCTACCGCGGCGAGATCGAGGCCCTGCTTCGGAGCCTCGGTCTCCCGGGCGAAGTCGGAACGCTGTGACGGACGCCGGCGGCAACGGCGCCGCCCGCGGGACGAGCGACCGCTCGGCCGGGCCGGCCCTCAGCGTCGTCGTGCTGAGCCACAACCGTGCGGAGCTGCTGCGGCGCACACTCGTCTCCGTCTTCGCCCAGGATCCGGGGGCCCGCGAGGTGATCGTCGTCGACAACGGCTCGCGGGACGGATCGCCCGAGATGGTCGCCCGTGAATTCCCGGCTGCGGTGCTCCTCCGATTCGACGAGAACCTCGGAATCCGGGCGCGCAACGAGGGCTTCCGCAAGGCCCAGGGGGAGCTGATCCTCTCCCTGGACGACGACATCGAGCTGATGAACCCGGAATGCCTGCGCGACGTCTCGGCCCGATTCCAGGGCGACCCGCAGCTCGGCGCCCTCTCCCTCAAGATCTGCGATCCGGGCACCGGAAACGAGTACTCCTCCTCGCACTGGTGGCACCCGCTGCCCCGGGAGACGCACCAGCACCACGAGTTCGCCACGGACCACCTGAGCGAGGCGGCGGTGATGTTCCGCGCGGCAGCCCTGCGGTCGGCGGGCTACTACTACGAGGCGCTCTTCTGGGGCGGCGAGGAGTGGGATCTGGCACTCGGCATGATCGACTCCGGCTATCTGTTGCGGTACTTCCCCGAGCCGGTGCTGCACCTGGCGCCACGCGGCAGCTTGATTCACGCCGCGAGCCCGCGACACGCGCTGCTGATCCGCAACCGCTGCTGGATCGCGTTCCGCAGGCTGCCGATCCTGCAGGCGCTCGCATTCACCCTGCCGCGGATCGTCCTGTGGGCGGCGCGCGCGGCGCGGTTCGGCTATCTCGGCCACTACCTGAGGGGCATCGGGGGCCTCTTCGTCGCGGCGCCGCGCATCATCCGCGACCGCAAGCCGGTGTCCCGCAACGCGCTTCGAACGCTGCGACAGATTCAGCGTCAACCGAAAGTCGAGCGGCAGCCGTGACGGGCCGAACCCTCCAAGCGCGGGTCGCCGCCCGAGACGTGG
>JBHHVG010000274.1:0-4918 GCA_046754165.1 Myxococcota bacterium | reverse complement strand
GGTCTCGTCGAGGTCGCGTTGCCACGGGGTCGGCATGTCCTGGTCCTATCCCTGATCCTGATCCGCGGAGGCGTGGCTGGCGGGCGGTCGATACCAGATCGGCGAGGTCCACGCGCGTTCCTGGAGAATCGGCCGATGTTCCGGCGAGCAGCAAGCCTCGAGGCCCGCGCCGATGGTCGCGGGGTCGTCGCAGCGCACGCCCCGGGCGTTGCAGACCCGCTGGCTCCAGCGGCAGCTGGGGTTCTCGATCACCCGCACATAGTAGAAGGCGCGCTCGCCGGGCTCGAAGTCCGGGTCGCGCCAGACGGCGCACAGCGCGGCGTGTCCGCCAGCGCCGGGCTCGCAGTCGCGGGGATCGACGGCGGCGCGGGGGTCGCGGCCACCGGCGACGTCGTACACCCGTTCGCGAAGGTCTGCGCCCTCGAGCCAGCCCTTCACGATCTGGACCCGCTCGAGGGAGGCCGCGGGCTCTCCGGGCGCGCCGGAATCTCGGAGGGCCGAGACGGCGAAGACCGGCGCCCGCTGGCCGGAGGCCCGCGGCAGGTCGCCGCCCATGGGGACGCCCCGTGCGTAGCCCCGCGCGGCGAAGGCCGGGTCGTCGCACAGATCGGCGGAGTAGTCCCAGCCGCCGAAGAAGCGCACGATCATCCGGGGGCCGCTGGTCCCGTAGGCCTCCCGTCGCTTCATGGCGCCGAAGAGGGCTTCGCGGCTGTTCTCTTCCGCCCACAAGACAGCGAGCCCGCCGGGATTGAAGTCGATGTCGTCGGGCAGCCCGGCGGGAAGCGTATCGCCGACCGGGGCGCCGGCTCCGCCGTGCCCGGGGTACGAGGCGCTCTCCGCTACGAGCCCCGGAGTCCCCAGGTGGGTGTCGGTGCTGCCGATGAAGCCGTAGTGGAAGGGGTTGACCCCGAGGCGCTGCTCCTGGGCCAGACCTTCTTTCAGGGCATTGCGCAGGAACTGGCGGGGTGTAGGAGGCTCTGCGAGCAGCGGGACGTAGCGGTGGTGGAAGGCCGCCATCGCGAGCTTCTCGAAGTTGCACAGCTCGTCCTCGGTGTCCATGCCGAGCATGCACTCGGATTCGCCCTTGTGCTGGGTGATCTCGGCAAGAGTCTCGAAGCGCGCGCGTTCTCGCGCGTCCTCCGCCGTGATCGCCCGGCCGTCGGCTCGCACGGTCTGGAACATCATTCCGCCCGACAGGTTCGAGTTGTGCGGAATCACCACCGCATCGCAACCGATGCCCGCGTCGGTGCAGTCGCGGCGAAGACGAGCCCACAGCTGGTCGAGCCGCGGGGCGTCGATGAAGCTGGCGGGAAGATCCGGGACGTGTTCGTTGCGGAAGATCACGTTGCGGTGGAAGTTGTTGCCCACGCCCGCCGCCCCCGTCCACTCGTAACCGACGAAGGTCGTGAAGGAGCAGTCGGTGCTGCGATCGTTGGCGGCCGCGGCCGCCTCGCGCGTCTCGCGCCAGGGCGCTCGGGACGCGTCCAGGCACACCGCGCCGCCGTCGCCGCAGAAGCCCGCGCGCTCGCCCCGCGCGGCGGTGAAGTTCATCCAGAAGAAGGCCGCGCGCGGCCAGCGGCGGTAGATCCGGCAGACGAGGGCGCCGTGCCCCGGCAGGCCGGGGGTGTTGCAGATGTTCCACTCGCCGATCAGCTCGGCGTGGTCCGTGACCGCGGTGAAGTCGAGCGGACGCGCGAGCCGGACGGTCCGCAGGGGTCTGCCGTCCGGGTCGTAGGGCTGGATCCCGAGGCTCTGCCCGCGGGCGAAGCGGTACGCGTCGGCGGGGCGGTTGCGGGTTCCCTGGGTGCTGGCGTCGAGCGAAAACTGGGTGTGGACGTGCAGGTCGCCGAAGTACGGCGCCCGCAGTGGCTGATAGCGGGCGCAGCGGGGACGCTCCGTCGGCAGCGCGCCGGCGTGCGACGGGAGCCAGGCGATGGCGGCGAAGACGGTCAGCAGCAGCGCGCGCTCTCGCGCTTTCGAAATGGTCGGGGTCACCTTCTAGACGAGTATCTTGGCCCCGGCTGCGGCGACGTCCTTCTCGGACGGGCTCTGCTCGCGGGCCGGGATCTGGAAGCCCTTGTCGACCGCGGGGCGCTTTGAGAGCTGGTCGAGCCAGCGCTGCAGATTCGGGAGGTCGTCGATCTCCACGCCCGCCCAACCGTGCAGGCGGACCCAGGGCCAGGTGGCGATGTCCGCGATCGAGTAGTCGCCCGCCAGGTACTCCCGCTGCGCGAGCGCCCCGTCGAGAACCTCGTAGAGCCGATGGGTCTCCTTCTGGTAGCGCTCGATCGCGAACGGGATCTTTTCGGGGGCATAGCGGAAGAACACGTTGGCCTGGCCCTGCATCGGCCCGACGCCGCCCATCTGGAACATCAGCCATTGCAACACCGTCGAGCGGCCGCGCGCGTCCGACGGCAGCAGCTGGCCGGACTTCTCAGCGAGGTAGATCAGGATCGCTCCGGATTCGAAGACCGCGAAGTCGTCCTCCTCCCGGTCGACGATCGCGGGGATGCGGCCGTTGGGATTGAACGCGAGGAACCACGGCTCCTTCTGCTCCATCTTGTCGAGGCGGATCGGCTTCACCTCGTAGGGGAGGCCGACCTCCTCGAGCATGATGGAGGCCTTCCAGCCGTTCGGGGTCGGGGAGGTATAGAGATCGATCACGGGTCGTGCTCCTTTTCCAGTTTGCGGGTGGGGTCGCGCGGTGGGTCCGCAGCCATCCATTCGGCTCGACCGCGCGACGGCGGCGGCCGGTCACAGGCCGTCGAGGTGTTCGGTGAAGTTGAAGCGCAACAGCGCGGGCGCCGGGTCGAGCACGAGCTCGCTGACCGCGCAATTGTCCATCACCGGATGCCACTTGGTGTAGTCGCCGTTCAACAGGGCGCCCATGGCCAGCGACATGGCGCCGCCGTGCGCGACCACCACGACCCGTTCGCCGACGTGACGGTCGGCGATCCTCCGCAGCGCTGCGGTGAAGCGCTCCGTGACTCCCTTGGGCGATTCGCCGCCGTGGGGCGCGAAGTCCGGATTGGTCCGCATGTGGTGCCACAGATCGTGGACGTCGTGCAGCTCCGAGTACTTCTTGCCCTCCCAGCTCCCGAGGTCGTACTCGCGCAGCTCCGGGGTCAGCGTGCGCTCGCAGCCCAGCGCCTGGCCGATCGCGTCCGCTGCGACGCGTGCGCGCTGCAGATCGCTCGAGTAGATGGTGGTCGCGTCCGGGTAGTGGGCGCCCACGTGGCGTGCGACGCGCAGGCTCTGCCGCTCGCCGCGCGGGGTGAGGGGAGAGTCAGTCGACCCGTGCCAGACGCCGTCGATGTTGGCCGGAGTCTCGCCGTGGCGGACGAGGACGAGGGTCGCTCGGGGGTTCACGGGGCCGGAGAGTAACGCCTTTCTCCTCCCCCCGTCGCCGGCTGGCGACGGGGGGAGGAGGGAGTCGGGTCGCGCGACCGGCTCTCGGGGTGGGCGAGCGCCGGCCGCGCGGCCCTGTCACGGCGAAGGCGTGGGGCTCCTCCGCCGCTTGCGGATGGATCGACGGCTCCCATGGCGAGCGGGTCGATCCTCCGTCTCTGGCGTTGTCCGCGAAGGCGCCGGATCGCCGACCGGACCGTCCGCGGCGAATGCGGGGCCGCGGGGGACGTCGGCGAAGTGGGTTCGCGCGGGAGATCGCGCGTCCCGTCGTCTGTGCTCCATGCCGTCGAACGTAGGCGGGCGCGGCGGCGACCACTGTGGAGTACTTCACAGCTGGAAGAATTCTCCCGTTCCGTGAGAAATCGGATTTTCGGCGGCAATCCAGGGACTTGGCCAGGGGCGCCTCGATTCTGGCCGCGGTGCGCGATATCAAGCCCGCATGTCGCGAACCCCGCCGCCGACCCCGCCGCGCACCGCCTACATCACGCCCGAGGGCGAGGCCGCGCTGCGTGTGGAGCTCGATCGGCTCTGGAGCGACGAGCGGCCCCGGGTGACTCGGGAGGTCGCCGACGCGGCCGCCCAGGGCGACCGCTCGGAGAACGCCGAGTACATCTACGGCAAGAAGCGGCTCCGCGAGATAGACCGGCGCGTGCGCTTTCTCAGCAAGCGCCTCGATGAGCTCACCGTTGTCCGGGAACGACCCGCGGACGACGGCCGCGTGTACTTCGGCGCGTGGCTGCTGCTCGAGAACGAGGCCGGCGACGAGATGCGCTACCGCATCGTCGGCCCGGACGAGTTCGACGTCGAAGCCGGGAAGATCAGCGTCGACTCGCCGATCGGACGGGCGCTGATGAGAAAGGAAGTGGGCGACACCGTCCGCGTGCGGCGGCCCCGCGGCGATACCCGGCTCACGATCCTGGAGGTCCGCTACAGCCCGTGGCCCGAGGGGTGAGCTCGCGGGTGTCCTGACGCCTGCTCGTGCCAGTCTGTTATGTTCCGGCACGCAGCGCAATCGGAGAGCCCGCGGCATGGCGCGCAGACAGGAACAAGAAGAGGCCCGAACCGACGTCACGGAGGTGGCGCCGAACGTGCTCCGGATGGAGCTGCCGATCCGGATGCCGGGCCTCGGCCACGTGAACTGCTACGCCATCGTCGACGGCGAGGGCGCCGCGGTCGTCGACCCCGGGATGCCGGGCCCAGGCGCCTGGCGGGCCCTCCAGGCCCGCCTCAAGCAGGTCGGCCTGGCTCCACGCCACGTCCACACGGTGATCGTCACCCACTCGCACCCGGATCACTTCGGCGGCGCGGCGCGTTTCGCGAAGGAGTCCGGCTCCGTGGTCGTCGCGCATCACAGCTTCTCGGTCGGTGCGGTGCAGCCGGCCGCCGCGCTTCCGGAGGTCTCGGTGGACGACCTCGAGGTGCACCGCGACGGCCTGCAATCCGTCGAAGAGCCGGTCGAGAGCCCGCAGGAGGGCGAGCAGGAGGAGCGGGCGCGCGCCCAGCTGCGCTC
>JBHHVG010000273.1:0-4933 GCA_046754165.1 Myxococcota bacterium | reverse complement strand
ACCACCGCCTGTGGCCGAGAGGGGTCCACCAGCCGCACCCGGGGACCCGGCGTACCGCGCGTGTGGCCTCGGCCGACCTGGGTTCCCGCTCCCCGGTTCGCCGACTCCGCAACGGGGAATACGCCCTCGCGTCTCGCGGCTACGCGGCTCCGAGCTTCTGCTCGGGCGGGGTCGCCCGCGTCCGATCCGAGGATCGGCGCCGGAGGAAGAGCGGCAACGACTCTAGGAGTTGTCTTTCAGCGTCCGGATGCGCCCGAGATCCTGGGCGTCGCTGGCGCGCACGAAGGGGTTCGTCGCCCGCTCGTCGGCCATGGTGCTGGGGATCGTCATCTCGGCCGGCGTCGCGTCGTGCCAGTCTGCGGCGGCGCCGCTGCGCAGCGTCCGGACGGACGCCAGCTTGTGCTCGACCGCCGCGTTGTCCGGATCGACCTTGGCGGCGAAGGCGAGATTGCTCTCGGTGTACTCGTGGCCGCAGAAGATGCGCATCGAGTCCGGCAGCGCTCCCAGCTTCTCGTGCAGCGCGGTGAACATCATCTCTGCCGTGCCCTCGAACAGGCGGCCGCAGCCCCCGGCGAAGAGCGTGTCTCCGGTGAAGGCGGCGTCGGCGTCGTCGAAGACGTAGGCGATGTGCCCGCTGGTGTGGGCGGGAATGAACAGGATTCGCGCGGTCTGGTTGCCGACGCGGATCGTGTCGCCCTCTTCCAGGCCGTCGCTGAAGCCCGGGATGCGGCCCGCGTCGGAGATGTGGCCGAAGACCGGTGCGTCATAGCGTTTCGCGAGGTCCGGGTTGGCCGCTGAGTGGTCGAAGTGATGGTGGGTCGAGAGCACCTTGGTGATGCGCACACCGAGGGCGTCGACGCGGTCGATCACCGGCTGCGCCTCGGGGGCGTCGACGACGGCGGCTTCGCCGGTCTCGTCACAGGAGATCACATAGCTGTAGTTGTCGCCCAGGGTGGGCACGCGCTCGACTTGCAGTCCCATGGCGCCGAGGCTAGCCCGGATGGTCGCCCAAATCCCGCCCTGGGCCGGCGCGGAGACGTTCAGATCATCGAGAGCTGACCGCGCCGGCCCGTCGGGGGCGCCGCCGCGGCGGGGTCGGCCCGCTCGGCGCCGTCGTCCGCCGACTCGCCCGCGAAGGCCGGGCAGATGTCGCGGAACTCGCACCAGCTGCACAGCTTGCCCTTCACCGGCGGGAAGCTCGTGGCTGCGCGGACGCGGTCGATGAGCGACGCCGTGTCGGTGCGCAGGGCGTCGAGCTGCTCGGGAGTGCGCGTCGACGTGCGCATCTGGTCGCGCACCACGTAGTGCCATACCAGGCGGACCGGCTGCTCGTTCCCGTACTTCTCGGTCACGCCGATCTGGTAGAGGGCGAGCTGGCGGTCCTGGTCGATCTTCTTCTGGTCCGGGACCCAGCGGCCGGTCTTGTAATCGTGGATCTCGATGGCGCCGTCGCGGGCGCGTGAGATCCGGTCGACGAAGCCCTGCATGCGGTAGCGGCTCGAGCCGTCGAGCGCGAAGGCCACGCGCTCCTCGAGGCCCAGGGTCTCGTCCGCGTCGAAGGGGTAGTGGCGGCGGTAGTAGTTGCTGAGGCCGCGCTCGCCGTTGGCCTTGTACTCCTCGACGGGCGTCTCCTCGCGCACGATCTTCACGCGCTCCGGGTCGTGGTGCTCGTCGAAGAGCGCGCCGTAGCGGTGGATCACCTGGGCCAGGGTCGGCACGTGGCCGATGGCGGTGGCGCGGTAGAGCCGCTCGAGCACCTCGTGCACCCGTTTGCCCACGAAGCCCTCGATCGACTCGGTGTCGCGGCGGATCTTCTGCACGTAACGGAACTCGTACTTCTTGGGGCAGTCCTCGAAGCTCGACAGGCGCGAGTGGCTGAAGACTTCCGGCACGGTCCCTCCGGGTTGGCCGCGGTCTCAGGAGACCGGCAGACGGGCGATGGCTCGGTGTGCGCGCCGCGCGACGCCGCGTTCGGTTTCGAAGCTGAGCCGCGCGGCGGCGTCTTCCGCCGGGCACCACGTCACGCGCTGCATCTCGCCGTCGAGCGGCTGCGGCGCGGATCCGCTGTCCTCCATCAGGAAGAAGTGCACTTCCTTCGCCACGGTCACCCCCGCTTCGACGAAGGTGTAGTGCACGCTTCCGAGCTCGGCCACGATGGCTGTCGAAAGGCCGATCTCTTCGCGCACCTCGCGCACCGCCGCCTGCTTCGCAGTCTCGCCGGGCTCGACGTGGCCCTTGGCCAGGCGGACGTTCTGCGCGCCGGTCAGGCGGTCGCGCTCTTCGGCCAGGGCGAAGAGCACGCGCCCGGCGTCGCGCCTGAACACGACGCCCCCGGCGCAGGTCTCGTTTCGCGCAGATCGATCGGACATGGCGGGCGAATCATTCGCGGAAGCCGGTATTCTCCAGGTGCCGCCGACCCTATCAGCTGCCCCGTGGGGTGGCAATCCGCGGCGCGCTACACTGAAGCTCCCAGTCCGGAGCGGCCATGACGACAGAGATGCGCGAAAATCCCCTCGCGCGCGCGATCGCGAGCCTCTCGAAGCGCGCGGACGCTGCGCTCTCCAAGGCCGCCGAAGGCGGGCTCCCGGACCCCGCGCAGGTCGTGGACTGGGTCACGCGCATGAAGCGCCTGGTGCTGGTGGTGCGCGACCGCGAGGTGCTGGCGGCGGAGCTTCCGGAGCTCGTCGAAGCACTCCACGTGCTGATGCGGGGGGTCGCGATACGCGAGGGCGGCGCGCGCGAGAGAGTGGTCGAGCAGTTCCTCGACCGCCTGCCCGGCATTCGCAGCCTGCTCTCCGCGGACGTCGAGGCCGCCTTCGAGGGGGACCCTTCCGCGAAGAGCTACGCGGAGATCGTCGTGTCCTATCCGTCGATCCGGGCCATCGCCACCTATCGCATCGCCCACGAGCTGCACGCCCTGGGCGTCCCACTGCTGCCGCGCATGATGACCGAGTACGCCCACGACCGGACCGGCATCGACATCCACCCCGGCGCGACGATCGGTCGCCGCTTCTTCATCGACCACGGTACCGGTGTCGTGATCGGCGAGACCAGCGAGATCGGCGACAACGTGCGCATCTACCAGGGCGTGACCCTGGGCGCCAAGTCGCCGCGCCACGGCGAGACCCTGAGCGGTGTGAAGCGTCATCCCACCATCGAGGACGACGTCACCATCTACGCTGGCGCCACCATCCTGGGCGGCGAGACGACGATCGGGCAGGGCACCGTCATCGGCGGCAACGTCTGGATCGTCGAATCGGTGGCACCGGACTCGAAAGTCATCGCAGAGCCCCCGACCCATCTGGTGCGCCGCCGCCGCAACGGCGACCACCGCCAGCTCCAGTGGGATATCTGACGTGAGGTGGTTCGCCGTCGCCGCAGGCCTGCTCGCCCTCGCGCTGTCCGTCGCCTCTCCGGCGTCGGCCGAGCAGGCGGCGCCCGAAGGCTGGGCCTACGCCTACTTCAACGAGGTGATGAGTCCCTTCTGCCCCGGCCGCACACTGTCCGCGTGCACCAGCGGCCAGGCCGAGACCCTGCGCATGTGGATCCTGGTGCAGGATGCCGCCGGCCGCAGCAAGGAAGACGTGCACGCAGAGCTCTTCGAGCGCTACGGCGACATCCTGCTGGCGGCCCCCCAGGCCAAGGGCTTCGGTCTCGCGGCCTACATCATCCCGCTCGTCGTCTTCCTCGCCGGCGGGCTGCTCGTCCTGGTCTTTCTCCGCCGCCAGACCGCGAAGGCGGGCGCGGCGGCTGCTCCCGCCTCGACCCCTTTCGACGCCGATCTCGAGCGGGCCATCGACGAGGAGCTGGCGCGCGCCGCCGACGGACCGCGGTGAAGATCTACACGCGGCGCGGCGACGCCGGCCAGACAGACCTCTTCGGCGGCGCGCGGGTGGGCAAGGACGACCGACGCATCGAGGCCTGCGGCGCCGTTGACGAGCTGAACGCCGCGATCGGCGTCTGCGCCGCCGCCAGCGCCAACGACGACCTGCGCGCGCTGCTGCTGCAGCTCCAGCCCACCCTGTTCGATCTGGGGGCGCACCTGGCCTCGCCCGACGTGGACGACCCGGCGAAGCGCGGAGGCCCGGCTGCCACCGCCGGGGAGGTCGAGGGGCTCGAGCGCCACATCGACGCCTTCGAGGCCGAGCTGGCGCCTCTCCAGCGCTTCATCCTGCCGGGCGGCACGCCGGCTTCGGCGGCGCTGCACGTCGCCCGCACCGTGTGCCGGCGCGCAGAGCGGCGCATCGTCACCCTCGACCGCAGCCAGCCCGTGGGCGAGTTCGCGCTTCGCTTCGTCAACCGGCTGAGTGACCTGCTCTTCGTGATGGCCCGGCTCGAGAACCACCGCTCCGACGTATCCGATGTCGAGTGGGTCGGGCGCCGTCGCTGAGCCGATGTAGACGGTCGGCCGCTCCAGCCGCAAGCGGAGCAGCGTGCCGATCACGAGCCCGACCAGCAGCGACGCCAGCAGGGCCAGTAGGAGCCGTCCGATCCAACGCATGTCGTCTTCCTCGCCGGCGACCGCTACTCGAACAGGGCGAGCAGGTCTTCCCGGGTGAGGGCAGCGGCGCGTTCGCCACTGCCGAGCGCCGCCGCCGCGATCTCGCGCTTCTTCTCCTGGAGGTCGAGGATCCGCTCCTCCACCGTGTTCTCGGCGACGAGCCGGTAGACGGAGACGGGGCGGTCCTGTCCGATGCGGTGGGTGCGGTCCGCCGCCTGGTCCTCGACGAACGGGTTCCACCACGGGTCGAGGATGAAGACGTGGTCCGCCGCGGTGAGATTGAGCCCGACGCCGCCGGCCTTGAGCGACGCCAGCAGGATCGGCGGGCCGTCCGCGCGCTGGAAGCCCGTGACGACGTCACCGCGGTTGCGGGTCGAGCCGTCGATGCGCGCGAAGGCGAAGCCCGCGGCCGCGAGGTGTGGCTCCACCAGG
>JBHHVG010000272.1:0-4936 GCA_046754165.1 Myxococcota bacterium | reverse complement strand
GAGGAAACGCCGTAGAGGGGCCATCCCAGAGTCCGCCATCGCAGCGCGGGCGCGGCGTCGAACGAGACGCCGGACGGATCCGATGCGTTCAGGAGTGCCGCGCCGGGTCGTCGCCGACCGCCATCGACATGGCGGCGAGTGACGTGCGCCGGTGCGGAACGTGCGCGAGTGCGAGCCGCCCCAGGTGCTTCAGGCGCTTGCGCGTCACGAAGAGCGTGGCGACGACGGCGGCGCCAACGGCGCGAAGCAGCATCTCCCCCGGCTCGGACCCCACGGTGGCGTGGGCGGGTTGCGCGAGCGCGAGGTAGGCGAGGGCCATCACCCAGAGGGTGCTCCCGACGCGCTGGACGACCAGAATTGCGCGTTCGCTGCGCATCCCCGGGTGATCGGAACCGGCGGGCGATCGCTTTAGGGAAATGCGCCGAGTCCGCCCCGGAATCGCATCCGTTGGGTTCCGGCTACAGTGGGGTCCGGGCGTCCTCGCGCTCGCCGGCTGACGTAGACTCCCAGGCATCCGGGACGCGCTCGGCAGGCGCCGGCCGCCGCAACCAAAGGGCCGCGATGGACACGAACACGGCGGCGACGGAGGCCGCGAAGGGAGCCGTCAGCGCGCGCGTCCGGCGGCTGGCAGCGTCCGCCGCGCTGTTCCTCGTCCCGGGCGCGGCCCTCTTCGCGCTGTATGCCCCGGCCCTCGACTACGACTACGTCTGGACCGACACGAGCGCCATCGCCGGCGGAACCCTGCTGCGCCCGGCCGGCGAGCTCACCCAGGCCTTCCGCGAACCGTTGCACCGCATTCCCCACCGCGGGAACGCCGCGCGTCAGAGCTACTACCGCCCGCTTCAGGTGATCGCGCTCTCCTGGGTCGCGGATCGCTCCGGCGCCGAGCCCCGAAACTTCCGGCTGCTCGGGCTCGCGTTCGGCGCGCTGGCCCTCGGGGTGTGGGCCCTGCTGGTCCGGCGCCTCTGCGGCCGCACCGTGCCGGCCTTGGCCGCCGCGCTGTTCGTGGCGATGCATCCGGTGGGGGTCGAGACGTACGTCTGGATCGCGGGCACCTCCGGCGCCATGAGCGCGCTGTTCGGGATCGCGGCCCTGGCGCTCGGCCTCATGTCCTGCACTCCCCGGAGCCCGCTCGCCGCGGCGGGCCTGGCTGCGGCCTCGCTCATCGCGCTGTTGGCCGCCCTGCTCTCGAAGGAACGCGCCATCATGGAGCCCGTCCTGCTCGTCGCGCTGTTCGCGAGCGTCGCGCAAGCGGCAGCCGCTTCGACGTCGGAGCCGGGTCGCGCCGCACTGGATCGCCTGCGTGCGGCCGCCGTCGTCGCGACACACGCCCTCCTCGCCGGCTGTTTCTTCTTCGTCTGGCGGCCCTCGGTGCTCGGCGACAGCTCCCTCGCGCTGCCGCCGATCGGAGACAGCGTCAGCGTCCAGATCGCGAGCGCCGTGGCGAACTGGCCCGCCTCGCTGGCCTGGCTCTTCATCCCGCTCCACTCGTCCACCAGCGACGTCCTCCAGATCGTCCCCTCTCCGTTCGATCCCAGGGCCCTGTTCGGCGTCGCCCTCGCGCTCGGGTCCGCCGTCGCGTGGTGGCTCTGCCTGCGCCGGGGCCGGCCGCTCCTCGCCCTGGGACTGGCGTGGATCTGGATCGCCTACGCCCCCACCGCCGGTCTGCTCCCCATGCTCCATGCGGCGGGCGAGCGCTACCTGTTCCTGTCGGCCTTCGGAGCCTCGCTCGTCCTCGCCGATCTCCTGGGCCTGCTGCTCCGACGCGGCGGCGCGACGGCTCTCTGGATCGCTGCGGCCGTGCCCGTGCTCTTCGTCGCCCAGCGAACCCACGCGCGTCTGCCGTTGTGGGAATCGAACCTCTCGCTCTTCCAGCACGAGATCGCCCACGACCCGGCTTTCCGCGAGGGCTACTTCCTCGTCGCCGCAGAGCTCCACGGGCGAGGCCAGTACGAAGAAGCGGCGGAACATCTCCGCCGGGTGCTCGCTGGCGGACCCGCGTTCGAGGGCACCGCGAGCTACCTGAACCCGCTCTCGACGAACGAGGTGCTGTGCACCTCCTTGCTGGCGCTGGGCCGCCACGCGGCGATTCAGGAGCTCGCGAAGCGGCTCGCGGTGAGCGACCCCTTCGTCGCCCGGGCCCCCAGTGTGCGCGCTTGCTTCGGACAGGCGCTCGATCTCGCGGGCCGCCCCCGCGACGCCCTAGCGATCTACGAGGGCGTCTCCGCAGAGCTACAAAACGAAACACCACCCATGCTTTACGTCATGATTGCTCGAAACTACCTACGCCTCGGCCAGACCCGCGAGGCCCTGCCGTGGCTGGCCCGGGCCCGGGCCAGCAGCTCTCGCGATCCGGCCCTGAGAACCGCCCAGGACCAGCTGGAGCGCTGGCTGCGCCGCGCGGCCCGGCCCCCGGACCCAGCGGGCCCGTGACCCGGCGGCGCCGCGATGCGGTCGGGACGGCGTCAGACGAGCTTCTCGAGCTCCTCTGAGGTCAGTCCGGCTTCGCGCAGCACGTCCCGGGCGTCCGATCCGAGCGGGGCCGCGCCGGTCCTCGCGCCGAGTTCGCAGCCATCGATGCGAAACGGCGGTCCGACGGTCTCGAAGCGACCCGCCTCGGGATGATCGACCTCCTGGAAGTAGCCCATCGCCCGCGCCTGGGGATCGTCGATGGCCTCTTCGACCTGGTTCACGGGAGCCTTCCACGCGTCCAGCGTCCGCTCGCGGAACGTCGACTCGAGCTCGGCGATCAGCTCGCGACAGTTGTGGCTGCGCTGCCAGGCGTTCTCGAAGCGCGGATCCTCGAACAGGTCGGGCCGGTCGATCGCTTCGCAGAAGCTGGGCCAGTAACGGTCCGCCTCGATCATCACGAGCAGCAACCAGCGCCCCTCGGCCACCGGGTAGCTGTTCCACAGCGCGTTCGGTGCCGCCCGGCGATCGTGGCGCCGCGGCGGCTCGCGGGTAACCAGCGCGTTGGCGATGTCGGTGCCGAGGATGTGGAGTCCGGTCTGGAGGAGTGACACGTCCACGTAGCGGCCCTCGCCCGTGGCGTCGCGCATCCGCATGGCCGCCATCAACCCGCACACGAGGTTGACCGCAGCGGCGTGGTCACCCACCGCCGGGCGTTGCATCGAAGGCGCCACGCCCTCGTCGTGCATGATGTCCATCATGCCCGTGCGCGCCCAATAGGCGCTGTAGTCGAACGCGGGCCAGTCAGCGCCCCCGCCGCCGTTTCCGTACCCGCTCACCGCGCCGACCAGCAGGCTCGGATGGCGCTCGAGCAGGCTCTCGTGATCCAGGCCGTACTTCTTGCGCCGCGCCGGGAGCAGGTTGGTGATGAAGATGTCCGCTCGGTCGATCACGCGCAGCAGGGCCTCCCGCGCTTCGCTCCGCTTCAGATCGAGTGGCAGCGAACGCTTGCCCTTGTTGTCCATGTGGAACGCCGGATTCTCCGGGAACTCCGAGTCGTACCCGGATAGATCTCGCCGGCGGGGAGCTCGACCTTCACGACGTCGGCGCCGAGGTCGGCCAGCAGCGCTCCCGCCGCGGGCACGGCGACGAAGTTGGCCACCTCTACGACGCGGACTCCGGCCAGGGGGGCATCCATGGAACGATCCTCCGAAGCAACGGTACCACGGCGGCGGGCGGCGGGTCGCGCGGGAGCCCGGGCCATAGAGGCGGCGTTCAGTCTGCCAACACGTACTGGCTGAACACGTGGGATTCCAGCCGGTCGAAGTCGATGAAGCGCCGGCAGCTCTCGATCATGCGGCTGCGGTTCCGGGCGAGCTTCTCCTCGGACCCGCCGGCGTCGTAGAAGACCATCGGGTCGCGCAGGGCGTCGGCGGGAAACCCCTCCTCGACGATGGCGACCCACGGCGGCGCCTTCTCGGTGAGCGGGCGGACGACCGCGGTCTGGATGTACAGGAAGCTGCTCTGGGTCTCGATGGCGATCCGGGTGTGGCGGCCCTGCCAGAGCTCCAGCCATTCGTCGTAGCTCAGCCGATCGGGCCTTTCGAGGAATCCGATCGTGTGGATTCCCGGCGTGCGCTGGCCTGCCGGTGCGCGGCAGGTCGTGTTGACGATGGGCACCGATTCGGACACCAGGTACCCGGCGCAGCGGGACGTCGCCCCGCGGATCAGCTCCTCGAGGAAGCGCCGCGCCAGGTGCGTATCGAGCCAGAAGGAGAGGATCGCCGCAATCGGGTCTTCGAGACGCGTGATCACCGACCGCTGGGCGCAGGCCACGTCGTCGTCGGCGACGCTCAGGGCCAGCCGCTTGGCGCCGAGATCCTGGAGATTCCGGGCGCAGTCGCCGATCAGCCGATCGCGGAACGCCGCGGCGGAGACGTCCACCGGCTTCCAGAGCACGTACAGCAGCTTCTCCATCTGCCTCTCTCCCGCGCCGCGGTGACGGCGCGAGGATATCGCGCCGGACGCGGTCGCCGGCGACGGCCCGAATCCGTCTATGGCGACGGCGCCGAAAGCGCGAACAGTCGCGCGTGGGCCCCGGGCGCCGTCACCCGGTCTACTTCGCGATACGCCGCCAGCCGCGGCGCGAGCACCTCCGACGCGGCCTGGTCCGCATCCGCGAGTATGACGACCCAGACCCGCGCCGGTCGCTCCGCCGGCGCGCCGTCCAACCCGCGCAGGTGCGCGGTGAAATCGCCCGTTCGGAAGCGGTCCGGCGGCAGGTAGTAGTGGATCGGCTGGGTCCACCAGGCGTCGTTGACGAGGACGACGTCCCCAGACGCGAGGCGCGGCACCAGCGCCCGGGCCAACGCCTGGTACGGCGGGTGCTGGACCCGCGCCGCGGTGTACTGCGCGACCGAGACCGCCGCGGCGACTGCCAGCACCGCCACGCCTGCGGCGCGGAGTGCCGGAGGACGGACCACGGCGAACAGGCCGCGAGCGGCGAGCACCAGCGCGAAGGGCGTCA
>JBHHVG010000271.1:0-4941 GCA_046754165.1 Myxococcota bacterium | reverse complement strand
GGAGATCGCGTCCGATGGCGGGAACTAGCCGATTCGTCGCCGCAGCCGTTGGCCTGGCCCTGCTGGGCGGAGGCCGCGTCTCCGCCGACGAGGTCCCGGGCGCCGGTGACATCGACGTCCCGGCTCGCGGTCAGCAGGTCGAATGGGATGTGATCGAGGACCGCATCCTGAAGGGCATGCGGGCCATCGACGAGATCGCTCCCTTCGAGGACAAGGCGCCCCTGTGGGACCATCACGATGCCGCGCTACAACGCAGGCTCACGCGGAGATTGGAGAGTCTCGGGCTGGCCGACGATGTGCGCCGCAAGCACCTGTCCGTTGTGCTGGTCGATATCACCGACCCAGACGATCCCCGGGTCGCGTCGGTCAACGGCGACGAGATGATGTACGCGGCGAGCCTGCCGAAGATCGCCGTGCTGCTCGCGGCGTTCGAGAAGATTGCCCAGGGCAAGATGAAGCTCGACTTCGAGACCGAGTGGAAGCTCCACAAGATGATCAAGGCGTCGTCCAACGCGGCGGCGACGGAGATGATGCACGCGGTCGGAAAGGAGTACATCGCCCGGGTACTGCTCTCCCCGCGGTACAAGCTATACGATCCGATGCACAACGGAGGGCTGTGGGTGGGCAAGGACTACGCCAAGTCCGGCCTGTGGCGCCGCGATCCGCTCCACAAGCTCTCCCACGGTGCCACGGCGATGCAGGTGGCCCGCTACTACTACCTGCTCGAAACCGAGAATCTCGTCACGCCCGAGCACAGCCGGAAGATGAAGGAGATCCTCGGGAAATCCCTGCTCCACCACAAGTTCGTGAAGGCCATCGATCGGATCCACCCGGACGCGGAGGTCTCCCGAAAGTCGGGCTCGTGGCGGACCTACCATTCAGACAGCGCCATCGTCGAACACGACGGCCGCAAGTACATCGCGGTCGCCCTCAGCAACGACGAAGACGGCGCCCTCTGGCTCGACCAGATCATCACGGCCCTCGACGGCATCATCCACGACACGCACTCCTAGCCGCGGGGCGTGCCGTCGAGATCGACCAAGGACTGGGCGCGGTCGCGGAGACCCGCGTCGAGCTGCTGCAGGTAGGCGTTCTGCTGGGCCGCGACGCTCTCGACGAACGGTCGAATCTGGAGCAGCGCGAGCTGCCCGTCCCGGAAGCCGAACTCGATGTCGGCCGGCCGGGGGCGGCCCTGCTCGTCGCGGAGCGACGGAAACTTCGAGACGTCGGCGGCGAGCGCGATGAGCTGGTCGATCTCCGCGCGCGTCAACACCGCGGAGGTGCCGCTCGCCGGGGACTTGCCGATCCCTCCGTCGGGGAGCAGGACGGTCTTCGTGGGCGACGTCGCCTGGGCGAGGAGCTGGATCTTCCCCGACTTCGTATCGACGCGGAGAGATTCGGTCGCCTGGCCGTCGACGGCGCCGCCGACGCCCTCACTGATCGCGATCGAGACCCAGCCCGGGACGCCGCCCTCGACGTCGGTGGTGACCATCACCCCGGACTTCTCGGACGGATAGGCGAGCTGAATGACCACCGCCGGGAATACGTAGGCCGGGTCGCTCATGTTGCCCTGGCGCCAGCCGTAGGCACGGTCGGTGAAGGGAGACGCCCAGACTTCGCGGATCGCCGCGAGGATGTTGTCGTAACCGACGACGTTGAAGACCGTCAGATTGAGACCCGCCCCGGTGAAACCGGCGAGATCCTCGACGTTGGTGTCGCTGCGGACGAACACGCCGTACGTCCCGTCGGGACCGAACTTCTGCTCGAGTGCGGCGCGCAGGGAGTCGCGGAACGCGGGGCCAGGATCGGCTGTGGAGATCCATCGGCGCACGGTTGCGAGGAAGGTCTTCACCTTGCGCTGTTGCTCTTCGGCGCGATCGTCGAGCCTGGCGATGTCGTCGTATTGCCGCTGCATCCACGTGAACAGAGGCGGCCCGCCGGGATCGATGGGCTGATCGAGCAGCTTGCGGAAGACGCCGAAGGGGATCACGATTCCGTCCGGAACCGCCGGGCCGAAGAAGTGCTTCAGCTCGCCGAGATTTGCGCCCTTGGGGCCAGAGGTCCTGCCGGAATCGCTCGCTCGCAACCCGCTCAGCGGGAGCAGCGACGCGGTGTCGAGATCGAGCTTCTCGAGATCCGGGCGGATCTCGACCGCGACGTCTGCCTGCTGATCGTTCGCACCGAACACCGCGGTGAAGCGCGGCTCGTCTGCGACGAGCTGCACGACGCCGCCCGGGCTGACCGCCAACACGGCTGCCTGGCCGACGCGCGCGCGCACGCTGGGCAACAGCGCGTCGCTGACGACGACGTTGGGAATACCGAGATTGCGCGCGAGCAGCTGCACGTGGGAGAGGGAGCTGCCCTCGCCGCGGGTGAGGATGCCCGACACCGGCGGCAGATCGGACGTCGTCTCGGGCAGCAGGTAGATGCCGCTGCGATCGATTGGAGCGCCGCCGTCGTCGTTCCGGGCTTCCCGAATGACTCCTCGGGCGAGCCCGGGATTGAGCGCGCGCAATCCCGCCCCGACGCTCGCTCCGAACAGCTCCCCGCGAACGCCGGCGACCACGTTGGCGTCGAGAACCAGCCCGTCGAGGACCGCGCCGTAGAACAGCAAGGGGCTGCCGCGGAGACGGTCTTGGCTGTAGAGGTGGGCCAGGGGTTCGAAGCGCGAGAATCGCGTCACGGCCGAGGAGAAGTGGAAGTCGAGCCACCGCGCGGACCACTCCGGGACGCGCGCGAGATAGCGCAGCGTGTCGCGGTAGGCCGCGACGGAGATCTCGCGCTTCGTCACGATGGCGTTGATGGCGCCCCGCAGTGCCGCGAACTGGCGGAGGCTCAGAAAGCCCGCGCCGTAGAGGCCGTCGATTGAGGCGTTGAGAGCTCGCAGGCGTTCGCGGCGGCTGGCGTTGGCGAGGCGCGCGAGCAGGGTGTTGCCCGCTGCGTAGGCCTCGCGCTCGAGCGCCAGGCTGGCCTCGACGAGCTCGAGGCCCCCGGCTCCGGACGCCTCCGTCTGGAAATGGCGCCGCAGGCTCGCCATCAGCTCGCTCGCCGCGGCAAAGCGCGCCGCGGGGTCCGATCTCGCCGCCAGCTTCTCCGCGGCCGTGCGGAGCAGCTGGGCGAGGCCCGGGTCGCCGCTGCGGTTGGCCAGCGCGCGCAGCGCATCGACGGCGCCTTCGCTGGCATAGAGGGCGTCGATCGCCAGCGCGATCTCGTCGTACATCGCGGCGGCTTCGGGCTTGCCCCGCGTGTGCGCGTGCTCGCGAACACGCGCCGCGTCTCCCGCATCCGGGGCACCGTGGATCTTGGCGCGCAGCTTCGCGAAACCCGCGTCGACGTTGGCGATGTCGATCGCGAGCTGACGCACCTTCGATGCAGTGACCGAGTCGGATTGCAGTGGCAGCAGGCGGACCGTCTCGCGGGCGAGCGCGTGGCGCGGAGCCGTTCGCCACCGGGGGTCCAACATCATCGCATCGACGAGCGCGGCGGCGCCCGCCTCTTCGTCCTCGATCTGGAAGGCTCCGCGGTAGCCGAACGCTCCGCGGAAGATCCAGCCGTCGTCGGCCCGCATCAGGAAGCGTTCGAGCAGGATCTGGGAGAGCGTGTCGACGTCCGCGGCGTCTCCCGTGAACTGCGCGGGGTCGACGTCGGCGAGCAGATTGGCGATCGCGTACCCGTCTTCGCGCATCGCCGCGGCGCGGTCGGACCACAAGCCGTGCTGGATGCCGCCGCCGCGTTCGGCGCACGGATAGGGCTTGGCGGGGTGGTGCGTTCCGTCGCGACAGAACCAGCGGATCGCCTGGAAGGGCCCCTTCGGAGACGCCTTCATCTCGTCGATCCACTCGCGGAGCTTCGCGGACTCGCGGGCGTCGTCTGCACTGGAAGACGGCGATGCGGCGACCGTCGTGAGCGCGAAGAGTGGGAGCGATGTCGCGGTCAGGAGCGAATGGAGGAGAGTCCGGGCGAACACGGCCAACAGCCTAGCGCGAATGCCCCCGTTCGCCGGGGGATATCGCGTCGTCGAGGGCTGGTCGCCACACCTCGGGGTGATATCGTGCGCCCGGGAGCAGAGCTCATCGAAATGTTGCAGAAGCTCGGCATCGAGCAGGGTGAAGGTCGCGTCTTCGCCTGGGGTGCGGCAGCACTGTTCCTCATCGGATGGGCCGAGGTCTCCGTCAAGAACGTCGCAGAGACGCTCTTCATCAAGCGCGTTGGCGTCGAGTACATGCCACTGGCGTTTCTGGGCAGCGCCATTCTCCTCGTGGGTACGACGTACATCGCGGTCGAGCTCGCCTCCCGCAGTGACCGCTTGCGTTTGCTGCCCCGGGTTCTCGTCGGACTCGGACTCGCGCTCCTCCCAATCTGGTTGCTCGTGGTCGCGAATTTCCAGGCGTCCTTCTGGCTGCTGATCATCGCCTCGAAACAGATGCAGTCGGTGGCGCTGCTGGTCTTCTGGGTGGCGCTTTCGGATCTGCTGCACGGTCGCCAATCCAAACGCCTGCTCGCCCCGCTGATGGCCGGTCTGACCCTGGGCAACATCCTCGGGAGCTTCGCTTCCGAGCCGATCAGTCGGCTCGCCGGAATCTCGGGCCTTCTGCCCGTATCCGCCTGCGCCCTCGCCCTCGGTGCCAGCGTGGCCCTCCCGCTTCGCGGGCTGCGGAGCAGCCGCCTCGAGAGGGGATCGGAGCGCGGCCAGCGGGGCGTCGACGACGACGACGGCCGCGGCGAACACGCGTCGACCGCGGGCTTCGGCGCTCTGTGGAGGGACAGCCGGCTCTTCCGCCTCGTGTTCATCTCGGCGGCGTGCAGCGGCCTGGTCGGCCCGATGCTCTACATCCAGTTCTCGTACGTCGCGGATATCGCGACGCAGGGCGCGGCCGAGGAAGAGCGGCTGATGGCGTTCTACGCGCAGTTTCGCGGCTGGATCTACGTGTTGGTGCTGTT